>NZ_VRUV01000295.1:0-5740 GCF_008039455.1 Methylobacterium sp. WL116 | reverse complement strand
GCATTGATCAAAATCAGGATGCGGCCGTGATCGAGGTCGTTGCCGATCTGCATCCCGAAGGCGCGACGGCTGGCGCCACCTGCGCTACCTGCTGATGCTGAGCCCGACCTGGGCGTTCGCGGTCCCGGCAGGCGTGATGGGCGGTGCGGGCCTGCTCATCCTGCTGGCCGCTGGGATCAGCCTGTTCGTCGCGGAGCCGACCCAGATCCTGTTCGGCAACTATTGGGTCATCCTCGCCGGCGCCCTCGTCGGCCTCGGCCATAGCACGGCGCTGCTGGCCGCGGCGACGCACTTGTACGGGGTTCGCGCCGGGTATCGCCGGCCAGCAGCTTCGCTCGTTCGGTGGTCGCGCTGGGTGTCCCTCGAGACGATGCTCGCCGGGGGCACCGCCTGCTTCGCTGCGGGGCTGGCAGTCCTTCTCGGCGTCGTCGGCTATTGGTCACACAACGGCTACGGCCCAATCGGAACGATGCTGCCCGCCGTTGTCGGCACCTCGCTGCTGGTCGTCGGAACGCAGACCGGGCTCGGTGGCTTCCTCCTCGCCGTCATCGGTGGCAACGAGGCGGCGTTTCTCGCTCGTGACAAGTCTTCCAACTTGATCGAAGGCGCCTCGAACGAGGTTGATCCCGATCGGATCGGCAAGCGTAGCTTGCGCCGTGCGGCTTAGGCGCGTGGCGACCGCTCAGACAAAGCGGCACGTGTGCCTCGTCTACGATTGCCTCTACCCGCACACGATCGGCGGCGCCGAGCGCTGGTACCGCAATCTCGGCGACGCTCTGGCGGCGGCGGGGCACCGCGTCACCTATCTCACGCTGCGTCAATGGCCCGAGGGGGAGACTGCGCAGGTCCCGAACGTGGACGTCGTTGCGGTCGGCCCGCGGATGGCCCTCTACGGGGCCGGAGGCAACCGCAGGGTATTGCCGCCCATCGTCTTCGGCCTCGGCGTTTTATGGCATCTGCTCCGCCACGGGCGACGCTACGACGCGATCCATACCGCGTCTTTCCCGTATTTCTCCTTACTCGCCATCGGCCTCCTGCAGCCGATCCATCATTATCGCGTATCGGTGGATTGGTTCGAATTCTGGTCGTTCTCCTATTGGACGCGCTACCTCGGCCGGCTGGGCGGTCGCATCGGGTGGCTCGTTCAGGGACTCTGCCTGCGCTTGCCCCAGAATGCCTTCTGCTTCTCCATCCTCGTTGCGCGACGCCTGACGGCGCAGGGGCTGCGGGCTCGGCCGGAGATCCTTCGTGGGCTCTGCGCGCAGTTGCCGACGTCTCGGGAGCCGTCCCGCGCGGATCCCGTCGTCCTGTTCGCTGGCCGCCATATTCCTGAGAAGCAGGCTGCCGCGATCGTCCCGGCGCTCGCCCTGGCCGTCGCGGAGCGGCCGGACCTGCGTGCCCTCATCCTCGGCGACGGACCGGCACGGGGCGAGGTGCTCGACGCTGTCGATCGGGAGGGTCTCGGGGATCGCATCGACGTGCCGGGCTTCGTGTCCGCCGAGACAATGACCGAACATCTCGCGCGCGCGCTCTGCCTCATTCATCCGTCCGAGCGGGAGGGATACGGCCTCGTAGTGGTCGAGGCAGCCGCCCTCGGCACGCCGAGCATCCTCGTCCGGGGAGCGGACAACGCTGCGACGGAACTGGTGGAGGATGGCGTCAACGGGTTCGTCGCCGATAGCGCATCGCCCGAAGCCTTGGCCGAGGCGATCCTGCGCGTCGCGGCGGCCGGTCATACGCTTCGCTTGTCAACGGCCGCCTGGTTCGGGTGCCACGCGTCCAGCCTGTCGCTGGCATCGTCCCTCGATCGGGTGGTCGCTTCCTACCGTGCGGACCCGGCCGGGTAGATCCGACCCGTCATGCCCGCGTTCCGAAGACGAGAAGGCATGCCGCTGCATCGGGAGCGAGCGGCTGGTCACGCGGCGGCGCGAGATCGATGCCGAAGGCGGCAATATTGCCGAGGAGGCTCGCGATCGGGGCCGGCCACTGGCGGGGTCGTGTCGGGTCACGCAGTCCAAGGTCGCGCTGGATCTCGATCGGCCGGCTACGTTCGCCCAGAATCGTATAGAGCAGGCCACCGGTCATCCGCGACAGGTTCTCCCAGCGTCGGACCTGCCGGCCCTCGAGATACGTCTCGCAAGCTTCCACATCGAGGCCGTGGGCCGAGCACGTTTTCGTCCAAGCCGGCCCATCGAGATAATTTCGGTGCGCGATCCGCCGGTCGAGGGTCGCCAGATAGGTTTCGCGATCCGCACCGGGAAGCACGCTCCCGGCGAGAAGGTCGCGAAAGGCCGGAGCCGGCACCGTGAACAAGAAGCGTCCCTTGGGTTTCAGGACACGCGCGATCTCGGCCAAGGCTGCATCGAGGTCGTCGACGTGTTCCAGCACCGAGTTCGAGAGGGCGAAGTCAAGGCTGCCGTCCGGCTCCGGAACCGATCCGTCAGGGCTGTGGTGCAGTCGTTCGTAGAACGGGAATCGCCGTGCGGCGGCGATCTCCAGCGGATCGATATCGATGCCGATCAGGGGCCGCGAGCCGGCATGTCGAAGCAAGATGTCCGTCAGAATGCCGTCGCCGCATCCGAAGTCCAGGCCTGTCCCCTCGGGCAGGCCGTGCCGAACAAGGGCGCCGATCTCGATCGCACGCCAGAACGCGGTCGCCGGCTGTGCGGGGTAGGCCGCCATGAAGTCGCGAAGGAGCGTGCGTTCGATCACGGGATGGGCAACTCCGAAGGGAACCGGAAATTAGGTCGCCTTGGTTAACGATCCCGCCCGAAACGGCGTAAGGGGCTTTCCCGGGGGGCCGTCGCCTTGACGACCGGCGGCATTCGGAACGCGAGCCGGCGCCTGCCTCGCGCCTTTAGGGGACGGGCACGGCAGCCACCGAGCAGGGTATGGCCGGGACCGCGGGCGCCGTAAGTTCCTGCGCGAGGGCGATGCCGAACCGAGCGCCTTCGGTCTGTCCGAACAGCGCGATCGTCCGAGTGGCGCAGAGTTCGGCGAGCTTCTCCGTCGACAGCCGGCGCAGGAGAAGCACGGTCGGGCGTTCACGCAGGTACGGGTCGTTGCGGACGAGATCCATGCCGTAGACGAGGTTCGCATCGTCGACGAGGACGATGTCGGCCGGCGACCGGGCGATGGCCTCGACGGCTTTTGCATAGGGTGCGGCGAAGCGGTTCGCTTCGAGGGCGCGGCCGGGCACCAGGATCAGCACGGCAGCGATCCAGCCGAGGCCGAGGATGGCGGCGGCCACGCTTCGCCGGTGCGGGGCCGGTGTCCCGGTGATGCGGATCCACCCGTGGGCCGCGAGCAGGCTCGCATTGCCGATCAGCCCGTGGAGGTAGCGGTAGCCCCATCCGTGCCCCTGGTAGGGAAGCAGGACGAACATCGCTCCGACCGTGATGAAGAGGCCCGCCGCGAGCGGGCGGGCGAGACCTTCGCCGCGACGGATCGCCGGCCAGGCCAAAGCGGTCAGCGGCAGGAGGAGCGGGCTCTGCCATGCGGCGAAGCGGACGACGTTCATCGCCATGGTCTCCAGGCCGCGCCACTCGAAATCCCGCAGCAGCATGGCGACGCGCTCGACCATGAAGCCGCAACCGACCGCCTCGCCCTGCCCGGCGTAGCCCGTCGCGACCAGGAGGCCGTGCCAGTACAGCGTCCAGAAGGCCCCGATGGCGGCATAGGCGGCGAGATAGAGGGCGGCGAGGCGCCAGCGCCGGCCGGTGATGAGCCCGACCAGGAACGGCAGCGCGAAGAGCGGATGGAAGATCACCTGATGCAGGCCGCAGGCGAGGAATCCGGTCGCGATCGCGCCGCCATGCCCGAGGCGTCCGCCGCGCAGGAAGAGCTGCAGCCAGACGAAATTGAGCGCCAGATGCGCGGTCATCGCGTAGGGCGTCATTGCCGCTATGAGCACCTGCGGGCTCGTGGCCAGCATCAAGACCGCGACGAGGGCGGCGTCCGGCCGATCGGGCCACAGGCGGCGTGCGATCCCGGCGAGCGCGAGAACGGCGACCGCGAGGAGAACCGGGCCGGTGAGCGTCGGCGATGCGAACAGGGCGAAGGACGCGCGGAAAACCGCGTTGACCGGCAGGTAGGCGGAGACCCAGGCCGCATCGTTCGGCACCGGCAGCACGAAGCTCGTCGCCAGCGCCGGCACGCTGTGCCGCCATTCCGGCGCGATCGGCGCGATCGGGTGCCCGCCGAGGAACACCTTCGCATCGAAGTCGGCCATCACCTCGTCGTAGGACAACGGAACGCCGTGGAACACGACGAACGTTCCGATTAGCGTAACGAGCACGACGAGGAACCCGACGATCCCGATGCTGCGTGCCGGCGCCTGCGCGAGGCGCACCCAGCGCCCGAGGCCTTCCGGGATCGTGACGGTCGCCCCCAGCGCGAGGATGAAGGCGATGCCGGTGAGCCACAACGCGTCGGTGACGAAAAAGTAGTTGGTGATCGTCGGCGGGAGCGCGAGAACCTGCGGCAGGCCGAGCGCGGCCGCCAGCATCACGGCCGTACAAGCGAGGAGGGCGCGCCGAAGCGGGTCCGATCCCGCGATCCGGTCGCGCAGCGACGTCGACGGCGCTTGCGCTGGTTTCACGTCCCGACCTCGATCCCTCGTCGCCGTATCAGGATCGCAGGCGAGGCTTGCGATCCCGTGAAGCGTCGTCGGCCGGCGCGGTCGGCGGCGGGGCGTGTCAGTGATCGTGGCTGCAGCCGGGGCCATGCACGTGGGGCGCGTGATCGTGGGGCGCGGGATCGTGCGCGTGGTGATCGTGGCCACGATCGTCCGCGTGCGTGTGGTCGTGGCCATGGTCGCGATCGGCGTGGGCCGCGTGATCGTGGTGATCATGCGAATGGTCGTGGCCGCAGGTGCTGTGGTCGTGCGCCATGCGCTCGGGCCGGAAGGCGCGGTCGACCGGGCTCGCGGTGCAGCCCTGGCCGCGGACGAGCTCGGCCGTGGCCGGCGAGGCCGGGACGTGGAGCACCTCGGCGCCGATCTCGGCCGGGACGTGATTGCCGCCGAGCTGCCAGGCGAGGCGGATCAGGCGGGCCGGATTCTCGGCGCGGATCTCCAGCAGCGCCTCCGGGGCGGCCTTGACCGCAACCAGGCGGCCGTCGTCGAGGCGCAGGGCGTCGCCGTCCTCGAGCCCGGCGGCCTTGGTCAGGGCGAGGTCGATGTGCAGGCCGCCGGCGCTGTGGAGGTGTCCGTGCTGCGCCTGGCGCCCGGCATGATCGAGGCTGATCGTGTCGACGACCGCGTCGGGGCGGACCGCGGCCTTGCGGACGATCGTGGTGGCTCTCGGCATGGCACCCTCTCTCAGGCGGTGATCGGAAGGAACGAGGCTCGGGCCTCGCGGAACCCGCATCCGCAGGCTCTTACCCCGCACGATGCGCCGTGCCGAGGCCCATTCGCGCGCGGCCGGCCACGGGAACCGCGGCGCGGCCAGTCATCGCGGTCGCCGGCACGAGGTCGGGCCGAGCCCAGCTTTCCGGTGCCCGTCGCCGATCTCGACGGAACCTTGGCCGTGGCAAGTGCATTTCATGGCCGATAAGGCTAAGCTCGGACCGCACCATCACCACGGCGAAATGCCGGACCGGATGCACAAGGGAGTCACGGACTCATGAAGAAGCTCATCGCCGTCGCCCTCGCAGGCACCATCGCCCTCTCGGTCGGCGCCTGCAACACGCCGCAGGACCGCGCCCTCGGCGGCGCCGGTCTCGGCGCCCTCGCCGGTGC
>NZ_VRUV01000293.1:0-5768 GCF_008039455.1 Methylobacterium sp. WL116 | reverse complement strand
GCCATCGATTGCGGCGCCGAGCCCGGCCGCACCTTCGCCGCCGAGCGCGCGAGCGAGGCGGCGAGCGTCTTCGACGCGGCGGTGGCGCACGTGAAGGATCTGCAGGGATCCGGTCATCACGTGATCCTCGGATCCTGGTCCGAAGGCTCGCGCGACCGGCTCTGCGGCGTGCTCGCCGACCACGGCCTCAGGAAGCCGATGGCGATCTCGCGCCTGTCGGACGTCTACGCGCTGAAGCGCGGCACCGACGTCGCCGTCGCGGTCTGGGGCCTCGAATCGGGCTTCACCGCCGGCCAGCTCGCCGTGATCTCGGAAGGCGACATCCTCGGCGACCGGCTGGTGCGCCAGAAGCGGAAGTCCAAGCGCCCGCAGGACGTCATCCTGGAGGTGCAGGCGCTTCAGCCCGGCGACCTCGTCGTGCACGCCGACCACGGCATCGGCCGGTTCGTCGGCCTGAAGACGGTGACGGCGGCCGGCGCCCCGCACGATTGCCTGGAGCTGCAATACGCCACCGGCCTGCTGCTGCTGCCGGTGGAGAACATCGAGCTCCTGACCCGCTACGGCTCCGAGGATTCCGAGGTGGCGCTGGACCGTCTCGGCGGCGCCGGCTGGCAGGCCCGCAAGGCGCGGATGAAGAAGCGCATCCTCGAGATGGCCGGCGAGCTCATCAAGGTCGCCGCCCAGCGCTTCGTGCGGCAGGCGCCGCGGCTGGTGCCGCCCGAGGGCCTCTACGGCGAGTTCGCCGCCCGCTTCGCCTTCGAGGAGACCGAGGACCAGGCCAACGCGATCGAGGCGGTGCTCTCGGACCTCAACGAGGGCCGCCCGATGGACCGGCTCGTCTGCGGCGACGTCGGCTTCGGCAAGACCGAGGTGGCGCTCCGCGCCGCCTTCGCCGCCGCGATCTCCGGGCGGCAGGTGGCGGTGGTGGTGCCGACCACCCTGCTCGCGCGCCAGCATTTCCGCACCTTCGCCGAGCGCTTCAAGGGCCTGCCGATCCAGGTGGCGCAGCTGTCGCGCTTCGTCGGCGCGGCCGAGATGAAGCAGACCCGCGCCGGGCTCGCCGACGGCACCGTCGACATCGTGGTCGGCACCCATGCGGTGCTGGCCAAGACCATCGCCTTCAAGGACCTCGGCCTGATCATCGTCGACGAGGAGCAGCATTTCGGCGTCAGCCACAAGGAGCGCCTGAAGGCGCTGCAGGCCGACGTGCACGTGCTGACGCTCTCGGCCACCCCGATCCCGCGGACGCTGCAGCTGGCGATGACGGGCGTGCGCGACCTCTCGATCATCGCGACCCCCCCGGTGGACCGCCTGGCGGTGCGCACCTTCGTGACGCCGTTCGATCCGCTGACCATCCGCGAGGCGCTGCTGCGCGAGCGCTACCGCGGCGGCCAGTCGTTCTACGTGGTGCCGCGGATCGAGGATCTGGCCGAGGTGAAGCGCTTTCTCGACACCGAGATGCCCGAGACTACGGTGGCGGTCGCCCACGGGCAGATGGCGGCGGGCCAGCTCGAGGACGTGATGACCGCGTTCTACGAGGGCAAGTACGACGTGCTGCTCTCGACCACGATCGTCGAATCCGGTCTCGACATCCCCACCGCCAACACGCTGATCGTGCACCGGGCCGACATGTTCGGCCTGGCCCAGCTCTACCAGCTCCGCGGCCGCGTCGGACGCTCCAAGGCCCGCGCCTACGCCCTGTTCACGACGCCGGCCAACCGCACCCTGAGCGCCCAGGCCGAGCAGCGCCTCACCGTGCTGCAGACGCTCGACACGCTCGGCGCCGGCTTCCAGCTGGCCTCCCACGACCTCGACATCCGCGGCGCCGGCAACCTGCTCGGCGACGCGCAGTCCGGCCACATCAAGGAGGTCGGCTACGAGCTCTACCAGCAGATGCTGGAGGACGCGGTCACCGCGCTCAAGGCCGGCTACGAGGAGCCGGTGGAGGAGGCGTGGTCGCCGACCATCGCGCTCGGCGCCCCGGTCACCATCCCCGAGACCTATGTCGAGGATCTCGGCGTGCGGCTCGCCCTCTACCGCCGGCTCTCGACCCTGGAGAACGACGCCGAGATGGAGGCGTTCGGCGCCGAGCTGATCGACCGCTTCGGGCCGCTGCCGCCGGAGGTGGAGCAGCTGCTCAAGATCGTGACGATCAAGATCCTGTGCCTGGCCGCCAACATCGCCAAGGTCGAGGCCGGGCCGAAGGGCGTCGTGGTCCACTTCCGCGACAAGTCGTTCGCGAACCCGCAGGGGCTGGTCGCCTACGTCGCCGAGCAGGCCTCGTTCGCGAAGGTCCGGCCCGACATGAGCGTGGTCTTCATCCGCGAGCTCGACTCGATCCCGGCCCGGCTCAAGACCGCGACGCAGGTGGTGCGGGCGCTGGCAGGGATCGCCGAGCGCGGGGGGAAGAAGAAGGCGGCGTAAGCGCCGCTCAGCGCGTCGCCAGGGCCTGCGAGGCGTCCGGTCGGGATGCGTCCAGGCGCGGCGTCGCCGGCTGCGGGGCCTTCGGATGCAGCGCGCCGAGCGAGCCGGTCGGCAGGTTCGACGAGCCTTCGGCCAGCGCCTCCTGTCCGCCGAAGGCCGTGCCCTCTTGGCCGAGCTTCTCCGCGTGGGCGAACAGCGCCTTCATGTAGCGCTGGTCGAACGGGGCCGGCGAGGTGTCGGTGAAGCGGTCGTCGATCTCGGCGACCTTCAGGTCGATGGATTCGCGGCGGGCGAAGGCGTCGGCCAGCGCCAGGGCGTCGCGCGTCTGCGCCTTGATCGCCGACGACATCGCCCGGCCGAGCACCGAGAGCGTGGTGTGCGTCGCCATCTGGAAGTACGGCGCGAGCTTGTTGTTGACGACGAGGTAGACCGTCCGGGCCGGGATCCTGACCCCGCCGGCACCCGTCTGCGCCGCGATCAGCGCCGGCTTCGGCGCGAGGAAGAACGGCGCCGTGGTGCCGCCGTCGACGTGCATCTCCTGGATCGTCTTGCCCTGGTTCGTCTTGCCGTCGACGGTCGTCGAGTCGATCGAGACGGGCGGGAACACGCCCGGCACGGCGGACGAGGCCAGCACGATCGACCGGAACAGGTTCAGCGCCTTGTCGTCGCCGATCGTCGCGATCGCGCCCATGTCCCACAGCACCGGGCGCTCGGTGTCGAGCTCGGTGGTGGCGACCAGCAGGCGCCGGCCCTTGGCGTGCTCGGCGGCGATCGCCTTGAGCAGGCGCGGCGTCACCGCCTTCTCGATCCGGCGCTTGAGCGGCCAGGTGTCGGTCAGGGCCTCGGCGGAGCCGCCGAACTCGAACACGTCCGCCGCCGAGACCGTGGTGTAGGCCTCGCGCAGAGCGGCATCGCCGGCGGCACCGATGAAGGCGAAGGGGGCGATCAGGGCGCCCGTCGAGACGCCGGTGATCACGCCGAAGGCCGGGCGGCGCCCGCTCGCGCTCCAGCCGGAGAGGAGGCCCGCGGCGAAGGCGCCGTTCTCGCCGCCGCCGGACAGCACGAGCCAGGGGTCGGCCGCCGCGGACGCCCCGTCGATCAGCGCCTGGAAGGCCTGCCCGTCGTCGCCGGCGATGCGGATCGCGCCCTTCAGGGCGGCAGGACGCGCCGTCGCGATCTCGCCGGCGGTGAACGCCGTGCGCTCGGTGCGTTTGGCAGTATCCGATCCGGCACGGGAAAGGTCAGGCGCACCGATTCCAAGTGCGAGGATCGTCGCGCAAAGCGCGAGCTGACGCGTCTTCGAAGAGGGCATAGCCCGTTTCCCGATACCGATTGACCCGCCTCGTTTCGAAAACGCTGCGCCGTCCGCGGTGTTCCCGCAACCGGGCACGACCACCGAGCCGGCCGCGCCGTTCGTGCGGCAGCGCACCATGACGCTTGCCACGCGGATCGCTTTACGCCGGGCCTGTGCTTGCACTAACCGGACGAACCGGTCCGTCACGCCGACTCGGCAAGCCGACCTGCAACGAGGTTCTTCCATGAAACTGCCGCGCCGCTTCTTCCAGCCGCTCGCCGCCGGCGCGCCCGAGCCCTTCCGCGAGCTGCCGGTGCGGCTGGAGCGGATGATCCACTTCGTGCCGCCCCACAACGACAAGGTCCGCGCCCGCGTGCCGGAGCTCGCGCCGACCGTCGACGTCGTGCTCGGCAACCTCGAGGACGCGGTGCCGATGGACCAGAAGGAGGCGGCCCGGAAGGGCTTCGTCCAGATGGCGCAGGCGACCGACTTTGCGGCGACCGGCACCGGCCTGTGGAGCCGCATCAATGCCCTGAACTCGCCCTGGTTTCTCGACGACCTGTTCGAGCTCGTGGCCGCCGTCGGCTCGAAGCTCGACGTGGTGATGATCCCCAAGGTCGAGGGCCCGTGGGACATCCACTACGTCGACCAGCTGCTCGCCCAGCTCGAGGCGCGCCACGGCGTGACGAAGCCGATCCTGATCCACGCGATCCTGGAGACGGCCGAAGGCGTCGCCAACGTCGACGCCATCGCCTGCGCGTCGCCCCGCATGCACGGCATGAGCCTCGGCCCCGCCGACCTGGCGGCGTCCCGCGGCATGAAGACCACCCGCGTCGGCGGCGGCCACCCGGAATACCGCGTGATCGCCGACCCGGCCGGCGAGGGCGTCGCCCGCGCCTCCGCCCAGCAGGACCTCTGGCACTACACCATCGCGAAGATGGTCGACGCCTGCATGGCCAACGGCATCAAGGCCTTCTACGGCCCGTTCGGCGACTTCTCCGACGGCCCGGCCTGCGAGGTCCAGTTCCGCAACGCCTTCCTCATGGGCTGCGCCGGCGCCTGGACGCTGCATCCGAACCAGGTCGCCATCGCCAAGCGTGTCTTCGCCCCCGATCCGGACGAGGTGGCCTTCGCCGCCCGCATCGTCGCGGCGATGCCCGACGGCACCGGCGCGGTGATGCTCGACGGCAAGATGCAGGATGACGCCACCTGGAAGCAGGCCAAGGTCATCGTCGACCTGGCCAAGCTCGTGGCGGCCAAGGACCCGGAGCTGGCCGCGGTGTACAAGCTCGGCTGATGACCAGACCTCGATGAGCCCGACGCATCGAGGCTTGGCCCCCGCGACCGCGGGGCGGCGGCTCTCCGCCGGACCTCACGGGTTCTCGCCCATGAGGTCCGGCATGAGCCGTCACGGCCCGAACCGGCTTCGGTAATCCTGCGGCAGCGCAGCGACGAGCCGCAGGAAGCTGCGGCGCATGGTTTCCTCCGAGCCGAAGCCGCAGGCCTGCGCGATGCGCTTCACCGGGCGCCTGGTCTCGGACAGCGCCCGTTGCGCCGCCTCCACCCGCAGGCGCTCCACCCCCTTGGCCGGCGTCAGCCCGGTCGCCGCGCGGTAGTGCCGGCCGAGGCTGCGCTCGCTCATGCCCGCCACCGCCGCCAGCGCCGGAAGCGAGAGGTCGCCGGCCAGGTTCTCCCGGATCCAGGCATGGAGGGCGTCGAACCGGTCGTCGCCGGCCTGGAGCGCGAGCGCCGCGCTGAACTGCGCCTGCCCGCCGGGGCGCTTGAGGAACATCACGAGATGGCGGGCGACGCCGAGCGCCAGCGCACGGCCGAGATCCTGTTCCACCAGCGCCAGCGCCAGGTCGATGCCGGCGGTGATCCCCGCCGAGGACCAGACTGGGCCGTCCTGCACGAAGATCGGGTCCGGCTCGACGCGCGCCAGCGGATAGAGCTCGGCGAGCCGCTCGCAATGGGCCCAGTGGGTGGCCGCCCGGCGCCCGTCGAGGAGCCCTGCCGCCCCGAGCAGGAAGGCGCCGGTGCAGACCGAGGC
>NZ_VRUV01000292.1:0-5781 GCF_008039455.1 Methylobacterium sp. WL116 | reverse complement strand
GGCCGGGTCGGCGGCGCCGATCTTCGGGGCGAGCACGAGCCCGGCCCCGAGGAAGCCGAGCCCGATTCCGCACCAGCGGCGCAGGCTCACCGCCTCGCCGAGCACCGGCCCGGCCAGCATCGCCGTCGCCAGCGGCTGCAGGCTGCCGACGAGGGCCGCGATTCCCGCGGGCAGGCCGCGATGGATCGCCCAGAACACGCCGACGATGTAGCAGCCCTGCATCAGCACGCCCGCGACCATCGCGTCGCGCCATCCCGCGCGGGTCCGCGGCCAGCGGGCGCGAAGCGCGAGGGCGATCGCGCCGAGCACCAGGGCCACGCCGATCACCCGCAACGCCACGAAGGGCAGAGGCTGGGCATGGGGAGCCACGAACCGGGCCGCGATAAAGCCGGTCGCCCAGATCAGGACGAACAGGCTCGGGATCAGGACGTTTGCGAGGAGGGCGGGCATGGTGCCGCGCAGGCAGCACGCACCGTCCGCGCTGACAACCGAAAAAGCCGGGGCGCCCCCGCCCCGGGACAGGGGGCGCCCCGCCGTTGCCCGAAGGCTTCACCCCGGCACCGAACGCCGCCCCCCGGCCCTCGACGCGTTGACGGGGACGGGAACGCGATGACGTATCCCAAAAAACGCATCCTCCATCGGGTAGCATCGCCGCACGTGACACACGCTTTGACGGAAGGATCTCGGCGATCACCGCGCATCCCCTCGCCCCGCACGCGGGGAGAGGCCCGCACGGACCTCGTCGTCCGTGCGGGAAGCGCAGGCGAAGCCGGAGCGGCGGTGAGGGGGCGGCCCCGAAAGAGCCTCCTCCGTCGACGCCCCCTCACCATCGGCTGCCGCCTCGCTTTGCCGACGACGTGGTCGGCAAAGCCCTCTCCCCGCGTGCGGGGAGCGGGGAGGGCGGCATGAAACCCCTCCGCACCGCCCTCGAGGTCGCGGGCATCGCCGCGCATCGCTTCGTCTCCCATGACGGCTGGGCGATCGCGAGCCACATCGCGCTGTCGATCCTGACCTCGCTGTTCCCGTTCCTGATCCTGCTCGCGGCGCTCGCGGGGCTGCTCGGCACCAAGTCCCTGGCCGACGAGGCCGGCCTGCTAATCTTCGACGCGTGGCCGCGGGAGGTCGCCAAGCCGATCGTCGGCGAGGTCCACCGGGTGCTCACCGAGCAGCGCGGCGGGGTGCTGACGGTCGGCGCGCTGCTGGCGCTGTACTTCTCGTCCTCCGGCGTCGAGAGCCTGCGGGTGGGCTTGAACCGCGCCTACGGCCTGCGCGAGATGCGGCCGTGGTGGCTGACCCGGCTCGAATCGATCGGCTACGTCGTCTGCGGCGCCTGCGCGATGCTGGCCTTCGCGCTGCTGGTGGTGCTCGGCCCGCTGATCTGGCGCAACGTCGTTCTCGTCGCGCCGGGGCTCGAGCCCCTGGGCCTCACCGTCGCGATCGCCCGGATCGGCATCACCGCGCTGCTGCTCGCCGCGGTGCTGATCATCGCCCACAAGTTCGTCGCCGCCGGCCGGCGCTCGTTCCTGGCGGTGCTGCCGGGCATCGGCGTGACGCTGCTGCTGTGGTTCTTCGCCGGGCTCGGCTTCGGGTTCTACCTCGACCGCTTCTCGAACGCCTACGCCTCGACCTACGGCGGCCTCGCCACCGCGATGGTGTTCCTGGTGTTCCTGTACTGGCTCGCGGCGATGTTCCTGTTCGGCGGCGAGATCAACGGCACCGTGATCGCGGCCAAGCGCAGCCGGCTGCGGGCGCGGATGCACGCGCGCCAGGCGCGTCCGCCGGTTGCCTAGGACGAGACGCTTTGCCGGGAACCGAGTCCGCCTCGGGCTGTTGGCCCCAGGACTCCATGTGATCCGAAACCTCATCCGGCCAGCTTCCCCGAAACGGGAGGCGGGCCGTTTTCTTTTGGCCGCTCGCGCCGGCGTCAGCCGACGAGGTCGTCGAGCGTGACCGCGAGGGCGTCCGCGATCCTCCGAAGGGTCTCCACGGTGCCGTCGCGCTTGCCGGTCTCGATCTGCGAGAGGAACGGTTGGGCGATGCCGGCTTGCGCCGCCATCGTGAGCCCGCGATGCTCGCGCCAGACCCGGATGCGGTTGTCGCCGCCGAGCAGCCGGTCCACGACCTCGGCGGGGATCAGCTCCTCCTCGCCGGTCTCAAACTTCAGGCGGAACTGCGCGACGGCGGCCTGGTCGGCCGCGTCCTCCGCGGCCTGGGTCAGCGCGGTGTAGTCGGCCTCGCTCAGGATCACGAGTCGCTCGCCGGCCGGTGTCGTGAAGCGATGCGCGTTCATGGCAACGTCCTCTTCGGTCGGGCGCGATGGCGCGGGAATCGTCGGGATCGACCGCTCAATCGTGGGCGCTTCCCCGGGGCGTCACCTTGATGATCGCGACGATCTCGCCGTCTTCGGTGAACAGGACCCGCCAGTCGCCCACCCGGAGCCGGCAGGCGCTGGCCATGTTCTTCGGGCGCGTCACGTTGTGGGCCTGCGCTGCCGGGTCGGCTGCGTACTGCGTGAGCTTCGAACGAATCATCGCCGACACGTTGGTCGGCATGTGGCTCAGGGTCTTGAGGGCGGCCTTGCCGTAGGCAATTCGCTTCAAGGTCTACCTATAGCATATCGCTATATCGGCGCTCGAAGTCCGGGACCGCGCGCGCGGAAGCGCGGTCCCGGTGGTTCGGCTCGACCTCAGGCCGCCAGAGCCAGCACCGCTTCGCCCTCGTCCGCCTCGGCGGCCATGAACTGCGCCCGGGCGAGCTCGGCGAAGCGGCCGTTCTGCGCGACCAGGCCGTCGAAGGTGCCGCTCTCGACGATGCGGCCCTCGTGGAAGACCAGGATGCGGTCGGCGTTGCGGATCGTCGCGAGGCGGTGGGCGATGACGAAGGTGGTGCGGCCTTCCATCACGGCTTCCAGCGCGCCCTGCAGGCGGCGCTCGGTGGCGGCGTCGAGCGCGCTCGTCGCCTCGTCGAGGATCAGGATCGGCGGGTTCTTCAGGATCGCCCGGGCGATCGAGAGGCGCTGGCGCTCGCCGCCCGAGAGCGAGCGGCCGCGCTCGCCGATCACCGTGTCGAGGCCGTCGGGCTGGCGCGCCATGAAGGCGGAGGCCTGGGCGCGCTCCAGGGCGTCGAGCATCTCGGCATCGGTGGCGTCCGGGCGGCCGACCTGGAGGTTCTCGCGGATCGAGCGGGCGAACAGCATCGGCTCCTGGAACACCACGCCGATGTTGTGGCGCAGCGACGACACCGCGACGTCGCGGATGTCCATCCCGTCGATGCGGATCGCGCCGGCGCCCGGGTCGAAGCTGCGGTGCAGCAGGCCCAGCGTCGTCGACTTGCCCGAGCCGGTGGTGCCGACGAGCGCGATGGTCTCGCCGGCGCGGGCCGCGAACGACACCCCGTCGAGCGCCTTGCGGCGGCCGTCGTAGGAGAACCCGACGCCCTCGAACTCGACCTCGCCGGCGAAGCGGGCGACCTGGACGGCGTGCGAGCGGTCGCGGACGGCCGGCACCGTGTCGAAGATCGTGAAGAACTCGGCGATCTTCGGCGCCTGCTGGAACAGGCCGTTGACGAAGCCGACCACGTGGTCGAGGCGCGTCACCAGGGCGGTGGCGAGGCTCATGAAGGCGACGACCTCGCCGACCGAGGTCTGGCCGGCCTGGTAGAGCATGATGCCGGTGACGAACACCGCGGTCATGGTGATGGTGGCCGACGCGCGGGTCGCGACGTTGGCCAGCGCCCACCACGACAGCACCGGGATCTGCGCGGCGAGCAGGTTGCCGATGATGTCGCGCATCGCGTCCTTCTCGGCCTTGGCGCGGGTGAAGGACTGGATCACGGCGACGTTGCCGAGCGCGTCGGAGGCGTGCGCGGCCAGGCCCGAATTGTAGAACTCGACCTCGCCCTGCAGCGTCTCGGTGCGGCGCATGACGAAGGTGGTCAGCGCGGTGAAGACCAGCACCAGCACGAGCAGGATCGAGCCGAGCTGCCAGTTCACGAACAGCGTCATCGGCAGCAGCACGCCGAGCGAGACCAGGGCCGCGAAGTGGTCGCGGAAGAAGCCGAGCCACAGGGCCGACATGCCGTTGGTGCCCTCCAGCATCGCCTTCAGCACGCGGCCGGAATGGTTCGCCGAGTGGAAGGCGAGCGGCAGGTCGAGGACGTGCTCGAAGTAGTTCGCCATGGTGGAGAGGCGATTGCGGTGGGCTAGCCGGTCGGCGTGGAGCGCAATGGCGACGCCTGCCGCGATGGTGAAGAAGCCGAACGCGACCCAGGCCGCGATCAGCGGCAGCATGGTCTGCAGGCCGTTGCCGCCGCGCTTGAGGTGGGTCAGCCCGTCGATGATGCGGCCCATGATCAGGGGTTCGGCGAAGGCCGCCACCGCCAGCGCGACGTTGGCGAACCCGAGGCCGATGGCGAGCCGCTTGTCGTTGCCCAGAAGGCTCAGAACGCGCGCGTACAGACGAAACAGCGACATGTCAGCTCCGAACACCGACCTCAGGCGCGCCCCGTGTTGTCCGGGCCCAGCGCGCTCTTCCCCCTCGAACCCGGTCCGCGGCTGCGGTCCGGGTCTTCCTTCTTCCGTCGCGCTCCGTCCGATCGCCGGAACGGTGAATTCGGGAGTCCCGAGCACCGGGCTCCCAAACGCTTGGCGCGACGGGACTTATGCCAGGGGCTGGCTGAACGGCGCCTGACGGATCCGCCGCGCTGCGGGGAGGCCTTTACGGTTCGTTCAGCAAGATTTCCTAACCTCGTCCCCGAGGGCTCCACAAGCGCGCGATGCGCGCAGGCGCGCGAATTTCTCGCATCGCGCGTCGTGCACGGGGATCTCGCGACCGCGACGTTCGGGCCGGCCGCGCCACAGGCCCCCGGGCCACATGATCGGCCGCAGGCGGCGCCGGCCGGAACCTCGCGCGCCGACGCTGCGCCGGATGCCCGACCGCATCGCGGATCACGGGGTTCGAGCCCGATCGAGGATGCGCCGACGGGGACCTGCCCCGGGCCGGCGGCTCAGCGCGCCGCGCCGATCTCGCGCAGGTACCGCGCCGTCCCGGGGTTGAGGCTCCCCGCCGGCACCGTGGCGGCGAGGTTCGCGGGATCGCTGTCGCGTCCCTGCGGCAGGCGTCCGGCCAGCCGCACCACCAGCGCCTCCAGCAAGGCCGCGCCGATGCCCGAGCCGAACCCGTCGGTCACCGCCCGCAGGCCGTCGACCCCGAGGGTCAGCAGCCCGACCGGTCGGCGTGCGGCGAGGCGCGCATCGATCTCTCCGGACAGGCGGACCCGGTTCGGCAGGCCGGTGCCGGGGTCCTCGTGGGCGAGCCGGAGCAGGCGCGCGTTGCGGCGGCGGCGCTCCGAGATGTCGCGCATCACCGCGCCGACGCCCATCGCGGCGCCCTCCCCCCAGGCGCAGAGCGACAGCTCGATCGGCACCTCGCCGCCGTCGGCGCGCAGAGCCGTCACCTCGACGGAACGGCCGGAGAGCTTGAGCGGGCCGCCGGCGGTGAGCGCGCCCATGCCGGCGACGTGGTGCCCGCGCAGGCGCAGCGGCACGATCGAGGCCACGTCGCGCCCGGCCAGGGCACCGGCGGGGTAGCCGAGCAGCGTCTCGCAGGCGGGGTTGGCGAAGGTGATCCGGCCGGTCGCGTCGGTGGTGATGAGCGCCGAGCTCGTGGCGGCGACGAACCCTTCCGCGTCCCGCTGCGCCATCGTCCGCCGCCCCTGCGCCAGCACCGCGACGGCGAGGTCGGACAGCCGCGCCAGCCGCCGGCGCGTGCGGTCGGCCAGGGG
>NZ_VRUV01000291.1:0-5783 GCF_008039455.1 Methylobacterium sp. WL116 | reverse complement strand
GGGACCGTGCGGTCCGGGCGCCGGCCTGGGCTGCCGGTCGAAGGGCGGTTCGCCGCGACGCGGTCGGCAGCGCCTGCCCGGCGCGGTGATTCCGGAGACCGGCACGACGGGAGAGGCGGTGCGCCCCGGCCTGTTCTCCCTCACCATCGACCACGGCACCCCCAACTTCGCCCGCGCGCTGCGTGACGGGGATCTGCGCCGGACCGTCGCGCACGAGGCGCACCACGGCATGCGCATGGCCGGGCCCGGCTACGGCTGGACGCTCGGCGAGGCCCTCGTGAGCGAAGGCTTGGCGGGGCGGTTCGTCGGCCACCTGTTCGATTCGCCGCCCGAGCCGTGGGAATGCGCGGTGACCGACGCGGAACTCGCGGCCAACCTGCCGGACGACGCGACGCTCGCGGGCGCCGGGCACGACCACCGCGCCTGGTTCTTCGGGGCAGGACGGTATCCGCGCTGGCTTGGCTACACCCTCGGCTACCGGATTGTGGGCGACTGGCTCGAAGCGGACGCCGACACCGGCGGTGGCGCATGGGTCGACATCCCCGCGCCCGACGTCATCGTGGCGGCGCGCGGGCGCACGCTGCCGAACCTCTGACCGCCGGCCCGGGCCGCCTCCCAGCCCCGAGGCGGAATGGCCAAGCCGGTCGATGACGGCGGCTTCCGACACCGGCGGATGCTTGTCCGCACGGCCGGCACGGGCCGAGATCGGCCGGTCCGCTCTGCGACCGGATCGGATGGAAAGCGGCCCCTGGCGTTTTCCCCGGAAGCAGACGTCCGGAGTCGGACCCGACCACGCCCTTGACGCCGACGTCGGTGGTTTTCGAAAGCCGACGAAGGCGGCGTTCCGGACGGTCAGCGCGATCGAAGACTTGCACTCCTAGAAGTTGTACTTCCGGTTGCATCAAATGCGATCGACTTTGCTATCACCCTGTCCTGCCGGATGCTGCATGATGAACTCACACGGCGGGTGCCAGACTTTTCAGCCGACGCCTTCAGCGCAAGCCAACATCAGAAAGCTCAGATCATGCTGACCCGCGGCCTCAATTGGCTTTTCCTCCGGGCCTTGGGTTCGCCCGCCTGCGGTTGGGTGGTGCGCACGGTCATCGTCTCGACGTCGGGAGACGCATCACCTCGTGCCGACGGCAGGGCCTCCAAGATGATCCTGATCCGGTAGTCGGAGGGTTCGCCGAGAGGCGGCTCGGCTCAAGCCGCCCGCGCAAGATCGCCCTCGATCGAGGCGAGCGCACGCTCCAGCGCCGCGAAGCAGATCGGGTCGAACGCAGTGCCTAGATCCGCGCGCATGATGCCGAGCGCCTTCTCGAGCGACATGGCCGCCCGGTAGGGCCGGTCGGCTGTCAGCGCGTCGAACACGTCGGCGACCGAGACGATGCGGGTCTCGGGCTCGATCGCGTCGCCGCTCAAGCCGCGCGGATAGCCCTTCCCGTCCAGCCGTTCGTGGTGTCCGCCACCGATGCGGGCCATCTCATGGAACACGGCCGCGCGGGTCAGGATGGTCTCGGAGAGGGACGCGTGATTGCGCATGTCCCGCCACTCCGCGTCATCCAGCTTGCCGTTCTTGTCGAGGATCGCGTTCGAGACCCCGAGCTTGCCGACGTCGTGAAGCAGCGCAGCCCGCTTCAGCCAGCGGCGGCGCTCCGACGTGTAGCCAAGCTCGGCCGCGATCATGTCGGCGTAGACGGCAACCCGCTCCGAATGGCCGGAGGTGAACGGGCTCTTGGCGTCGATGATCTGCGCGAAGGCACGGGCGATGTCGTCGAGGTAGTCCTCATCAACGACGATCGGGCTGACCGGTGCCAACGCGAACACCGCCTCCTCGACCTCATCCGAGGCCAGGGTATCCCAGAAGCCGGGCTCGGATGCGGCCGCTTCGAAGCAGGCGACGATCTGAGGATCGAACCATGTGCCCGAGCGCGCCCGCACCTCGGCCATCGCGGCCGCGGGGCCGGCTGCGGTGTGGAACACGTCCACGACCTGAGCGAGCAACGCCATCCGTGCGTAGAGCGGGATCCCCGGGCCGACCAGGCGGTCCGGTCTGCCGCCGCCGTTCCAGTGCTCGTCCAACGCGTGGATGGCCTCGCAAACGCTCGCGGGGAAGCGAAGCTGCCGGGCGATCTGGGCACCGCGCTGGCAGCGGGTTTGGATCAGTTCGTCGGTGATCGCTCCGCCGTTCTGCAGGATGTTGAGCACGGCACGGAAGCGTTCGGCGAGGCCGGCCTTGAGGCCGGTATGAGAGAAGACGAAGCCGAGCACCTTCGGCAGGCTGTCGCTCACCGTCTTGAAGTCGCGTTTGAAGCTGAGATCGTCGGACAGATAGAGCTCGCAGATGCGCGCGGCGTTGCTGGAGCACCCGAGATCCTTCAGCATCACCGTGTGGTAGAGTTCCCAGAGCTGCAAGTCCGGGAGGCCCATCTCGCGGCCGATGTGGAAGCCGATCCAGGTCGCGCGCACGCAATGCCCGACGGGCTGACCTTCCGTCAGGTCGAGGGCGTGGCTCAAGGCACCCAGCACTTCCGACAGCTGGATCGTCCTGGCTTCCTCGTCGCCGCCTGATACAATCCGCATCGTTCTCGTCCGGCCTCTTGGCTTATCGGTCTCGATAGGCGCCAAGACTGCCTCAAGAACCTGATCAAAGCGTTGCGTTGCCTTGCGCACGCCGATCCGCCCCGAGCGGACCTTTCCAGCGTCCGCAAAAGGTCGCAGCCCCTCGGATCGCCGGCAGAGCCCCTACCGCCCGGCGATCAGCGCCTTGAGGCGGGTGGCGAGGGCGTCCATCGGGAAGGGCTTGGTCAGCACCTCCATGCCGGGGTCGAGGTGGCCGTGGCCGAGGATCGCGGTCTCGGCGTAGCCGGTGATGAACAGCACCTTGAGGTCGGGCCGGCCGACGCGGGCCGCGTCCGCCATCTGGCGGCCGTTCATGCCGCCGGGCAGGCCGACGTCGGTGACGAGCAGGTCGATGCGCATGCCCGATTGCAGCACCGCCAGGCCGGCGACGCCGTCGGCCGCCTCGATCGCGGTGTAGCCGAGATCCTCCAGCACCTCGGTGACCAGCATGCGCACCGAGGGCTCGTCGTCGACGATCAGCACCGTCTCGCCCTGCTCGGCCCGGGCGGCCTCGGCGGGGACGGGCGCCCCGTCGTCGCCGTCGGCCTCGCCGTGGTGGCGCGGCATGTACAGGCAGACGGCGGTGCCCCGGCCGGGCTCGGACCGGATCCGCACCTGCCCGCCCGATTGCCGGGCGAAGCCGTGGATCATCGACAGGCCGAGGCCCGTCCCCTGGCCCATCGGCTTCGTGGTGAAGAACGGCTCGAACACCCGGGCCACCACCTCGGGCGGCATGCCGGTGCCGGTGTCGGTCACGCACACCGCGAGATACTCGCCCTCGGGGATGTCGTGCGCGGCCGCGGCCGCCCGGTCCAGCCGGGAGTTGGCGGTCTCGATGGCGATGCGGCCGCCGTTCGGCATCGCGTCGCGGGCGTTGATGCAGAGGTTCAGCAGCGCGTTCTCGAGCTGGCCCGGATCGATCAGCGCCGGCCACAGGTCCGCCGCGCCGACCCGCTCCAGCGCGATCTCGGGGCCGATGGTCCGGCGGATCAGCTCCTCCATCCCGCCGATCAGCCCGTTCACGTCGGTCGGCTTCGGCGTCAGCGTCTGCCGGCGCGAGAAGGCGAGCAGGCGGTGGGTCAGCGCGGCCGCGCGGCGGGCCGCCCCCTGCGCCACGCCCATGTAGCGCTCGAGGTCGTCGAACCGGCCCTGGCCGATCCGGCTCTGCATCAGCTCCAGCGCGCCGGAGATGCCGGCCAGCAGGTTGTTGAAGTCGTGCGCCAGGCCGCCGGTGAGCTGGCCCACCGCCTCCATCTTCTGCGATTGCCGCAAGGCCGCCTCGGTCTGCATCAGCTCGGCCGTCCGCTCGGCGACGCGCTGCTCCAGGGTCTCGTTGAGGGCGCGCAGCGCCGCCGCCGCCCGGTCGCGCTCCGCCTGCACGGCGCGGCGCTCCTCGACGTCGATCAGAACGCCGGGGAAGCTCGACGGGGTGCCGTCCTCGGCCCACTCGACCCGGCCGTTGGCCTCGATCCAGTAGTAGCGCCCGTCCGTCCGGCGCACGCGGTACTGGTGCGCGTAGGCGCCGCCCTTCCGGATCGCCGCGTCGATCGCCGCGGCCAGGCCGACCTGGTCGTCGGGGTGGACGGTGGCGACGATCTGGGCGAGCGGGATGCCGGTGCGGCCGAGCGCCGGGTCGAGGCCGAAGCTGCGGGCGAAGGCCTCGTCGACGGTGAACCGGTCGGTCGGCAGGTCCCAGTGCCAGGTCCCGATGATCGCGCCGGCCTCGAGGGCGAGCTGCACCCGCTCGGCATTCTCGCGCGCCAGGGTCTCGCTGACGCGCAGGCGCTCCTCCGCGCGCTTGCGCTCGGTGACGTCGTTGAAGAAGATCGCGATCTGCCGCTCGGCCGGATCCCCGACCCGCACGGCGCGCACGTCGAACCAGCGCGCGAACGCCTCCGCATAGCTCTCGAACGTCGCCGGCTCCCCGGTCCAGGCGACGCGGCCGTAGGTCTCGAACCAGAACCGCTCCAGGTCGGGCGCGAACTCGGTGACCCACTTGCCGCGCAGGTTCACCCCGGCCTGGCGCTCGAAGGCCGGGTTCGCCTCGATGAAGCGGTAATCGACCGGGCGCTCGCCCTCGAACCGCACCTCGACGATGGCGAAGGCGGTCTCGATGGTCTCCAGGAGCGTGCTGAAGCGGTCCTGCGTCGCGCGCAGGCGCTCGCCGGCCTCGTGCTGCTGGGTGCGGTCGCGGACGATCTTGACGTAGCCCTGGTGGACGCCGTCCTCGTCGCGCAGCGGCATCAGCGCGCCGGAGGCCCAGAACCGGCTGCCGTCCCGGCGCAGGTGCCAGCGCTCGTCGCTCGCCTGGCCCTCGGCGAGGGCGGCGCGCATCTCCCGCTCGACGCAGCCCGCGGCCCGGTCCTCCGCGGTGAAGATGCGCGCCGACGACCCGCCGACGACCGCCTCGCGGGGCCAGCCGAAGATGGTCTCCGCCCCCGCGTTCCACTCCGTCACCGCGCCTTCCGGGTCGGTGACGATGACGGCGAAGTCGATGGCGCTCTCGATGACGTTCTGAAGGCGGTGGCGTCCGGGCATGGCCCCGGTTTAGCCGCATCCGCCGCGCGATTTATGTAGCCGCCCGGCCACGCCGGCGCGTCGGTTGCGGAGCGACCCTTTTGCGGGTCGGCCGTTCCGATGCCGCGAGACCCGCTTGCCCCTGCCGGGCCGCGCGGATCCCGGCCGTGCCGGGCGCGGTTCCGCCACCGGTTGCACGTTTCGGTTGCCCGCCACATACTCGCGCGTGCCGCCTGCGGACCAACCCGGGGGCCGACGGCGATCGGGGGCGGGGCGTGGCACAGGGAACGCAGATGCGCACGCATCTGTGCGGCATCAGGACGGCGTGGACGGAGCGCGGCTCCGCCGGCGAGGCCGTCGCCGAGATCGCGCGGGCGGTCGGCGCCGACGCGGCCCAGCTCCTGGTGTTCTTCTCCCCCGACTACGACCCCGAAAACCTGAGCCGGCGGCTGGCCGAGGCGTTTCCGCGGGCCGAGATTTCCGGCTGCACCATGTCGGGCGGGATCGCCCCGGCCGGCGGGCTCGACCGCGGCCTGGTGGCGATCGCGTTCCCGGCGGACGGCTTCCGCATCGTCTCGACGGTGCTGGACGCGATCGACCACCTCGACGTCGAGCGCACCGCGGGCGCGGTGCGGGCGCTGCGC
>NZ_VRUV01000290.1:0-5789 GCF_008039455.1 Methylobacterium sp. WL116 | reverse complement strand
CCCAGGAGCCCGCCGCCGCGCCGGCCGCGCCCGCGGAACCGGCCGCCACCCATGTCGGCCTGATCTACCGGCCGCAGCCCGCGCCGTCCTCCTACGACGCGGAGGCCGCGCCCGAGGACGAGGGCCTGGCCGGCGCGAAGATGGCCATCGCCGACAACAACACCACCGGCCGCTTCATCAAGCAGAGCTACGCCCTCGACGAGATCGCGCTCACCGAGGGGGGCCCGAGCGCGGTCGACGCGGCGAAGGCGCTGCTCGGCAAGGGCATCCGCTTCCTCGTCCTGGCGCTGCCGGCCGACGAGGTGCTCGCCGTCTCGGAGGCGGCACGCGCCGACGGCAAGGGCGCCGTGGTGCTGAACGCGGCGGCCCCCGACGACCGCCTGCGCGGTGCCGATTGCCGCAGGAACGTGTTCCACGTCGCCCCGAGCCGGGCGATGCAGACCGACGCGCTGGCGCAGTACCTCACCGTGATGCGCTGGCGGAAGCTGTTCCTGATCGTCGGCCCGACCGACGCGGACAAGCTCTATGCCGACGCGATGCGCAACTCGGCCAGGAAGTTCGCTCTCAAGATCACGGCGGAGAAGCCCTGGACCTTCGGGCCGCTGGCCAAGGCGCGCGGCGACACGCCGACCCGCGCCGAGGCGATGGTCTTCACCCGCGGGCTCGACTACGACATGGCGATCGTGGCCGACGAGGAGGCCGATTGGGGCGACTACGTCCCCTATCGCACGGTCGACCCGCGGCCCGTCGGCGGCACGCAGGGGCTCGTCGCCACCACCTGGTCGCCGGTGCTGGAGACCTGGGGCGCGGCTCAGGCGCAGAACCGCTTCCGGCGCCTGTCGGGCCGGCTGATGCGGCCGCTGGACTACCAGGTCTGGGCCGCGATCCGCGTCGTCGGCGATGCCGGGGCCGCCCGCAAGACCGCCGACCCGGCGGCACTGACCGCCTACCTGAGCGATCCGGCCTTCGGCCTGCCGGCCTACAAGGGCGTGTCGCTGAGCTTCCGCCCCTGGGACCACCAGCTGCGCCAGCCGCTGATCGTGGTGCAGCCGAAGGCCCTGGTCTCGGTGGCGCCCGAGCAGGGCTTCCTGCACCAGCGCACGCCGCTCGACACCCTCGGGACCGACCTGCCCGAGACGACCTGCAAGTTCCAGTGAGCGCGCCGGGACGCACGAGGACGGCGTTCCGCCGCGTGAAGTCCGCAGCGCGGTTCCGTCGCCCTCGCCGCGGGCACGAAACGCACTACACTGTCGTCCGTCGGGATTTCGGCACTGCCAGAGTGCCAAGCTTGCCACCAGGCCAGGGGGAGGATCGCGAATGGACCGCTGCGTGAGAGCAGGGTTGGGGCTCGCCGCGCTCGGCGCGGCGCTGCTCGGGTCGGTGCCGGCGCAGGCCTACACGGTCTACGTCTCCAACGAGAAGGGCAACTCGGTCAGCGTGATCGACACCGCGACGATGGCGGTGACGGCGACCTGGAAGGTCGGGCGCCGCCCCCGCGGCATCACCGTGAGCAAGGACGGCAAGGAAGTCTTCGTCTGCGCCAGCGACGACGACCGCATCGACGTGCTCGACACCGCCACCGGCAAGGTGGTGCGCTCGCTGCGCTCCGGCCCCGATCCCGAGCAGTTCATCCTCGATCGCAGCGGCAACCCGCTCTACGTCGCCAACGAGGACGACAGCCAGGTCACGATCATCGACATCGAGAAGAACAAGGTGCTCGCGGAGGTCCCCGTCGGCGTCGAGCCGGAGGGCATGGGCCTGTCGCCGGACGGCAAGATCCTGGTGAACACCTCCGAAACCACCAACATGGCCCACTTCATCGACACCAAGACCTTCCAGGTGATCGACAACGTGCTGGTCGACGCCCGTCCGCGCTTCGCCGAGTTCACGGCGGACGGCAAGTTCCTCTGGGTCTCGGCCGAGGTCGGCGGCACGGTCAGCGTGATCGACGTGGCGGCGCGGCGCGTGGTGAAGAAGATCACCTTCAAGATCCCGAGCGTGAACGACGAGGCAATCCAGCCGGTGGGCATCCGCATCACCCAGGACGGGACCAAGGCCTTCGTCGCCCTCGGGCCCGCCAACCGCATCGCGGTGATCGATGCCAAGACCTACGACGTGCAGAAGTACCTGCCGGTGGGCCAGCGGGTGTGGCAGCTCGCCTTCACGCCGGACCAGTCGCTGCTGTTCTCCACCAACGGCACCTCCAACGACGTCTCGGTGGTCGACGTGGCGGCCGAGAAGGTGGTCAAGAGCATCCCGGTCGGCCTGCTGCCCTGGGGCGTGGCGATCTCGCCGAACTGAGTTTTCGCAAGCACGACTGCCGCGAACGGCAGCGCGGGGGGGGAACAGGATGACACGAGGTCTTCGATGGGCGGCGCTGGGGCTGGCGGCGATCCTGGCGGCCGGCCCGGCCGTCGCGCTCGATCTCACCAAGAAGCGCGAGACCCTGCCCGACCTCGTCCTCGGCAACGAGGAGGGCAACGACTTCGTCGTCGAGAACAAGGACATCGAGCTCGAATCCGGCAAGGCCTACCGGCTACGGATCATCGCCAAGGGCCATCAGGAATACAAGGTCTACGCGACCGAGTTCTTCCGCTACATCTGGTGGAACCAGATCGTCATCGAGCACAAGGAGATCCACGGCGGCGGCCCGCCGGATCACCTCGAGTTCGACGATCCGGGCGAGATCGCGATCGAGTTCGTGGCGATCAAGCCGGGCAAGTACACCTGGGAGGCCCGCGGCCTGGAGTCGAAGGGCGTCGCCGGCACGATCACTGTGAAATGACGCACGGTGGAATGATGCGGACGCTTCTTCTCGCCAGCCTCCTGTTGAGCACGCCGGCGCTGGCCGACGACAAGGCCGCCTGCGCGGACGGCATCGCCATGATCAGGGATGCGCTCGCGCAGAACCCGCCCGAGGCGGCGCTGCCGAAGCTGAAAAAGGCCCTGCGCGTGGCCGAGCGCGAGCAGGGCGAGGGCGAGTTCGACGAGTGCCTCGACGCGGTCGGCGACGCCAGAAGGGTCCTCGGGCGATGAGCGAGGGCGCTCGGGCGATGGGTGCGGGCGGGCGTCCGGCGGGCGAGGCCCCGGCGCTGGAGGTGGCCGACGTCAGCCACAGCTTCGGCGCGCGCCAGGCACTGTCGGACGTGTCGATCACCGTCGAGCGCGGGCGCTTCATGGCGCTGCTCGGGCCCAACGGCGCCGGCAAGACCACGCTGTTCTCCCTGATCACCCGGCTCTACAACAACCGCCACGGCCGGGTCGCGATCTTCGGCCACGCCCTCGACCGCGAGCCGTCGCGCGCGCTCGCCCGCCTCGGCGTGGTGTTCCAGGCACGGACCTTGGACACCGACCTCACCGTCGAGCAGAACCTGCTCTATCACGCGGCGCTTCACGGCATCGCGCGCAAGGCCGCCAAGGCGCGGATCGCGGTGCTGCTCGACCGGGTCGGGCTGGCGGACCGGCGCGCCGACAAGGTGCGGACGCTCTCCGGTGGCCAGTCGCGCCGCATCGAGATCGCGCGCTCGCTGGTCCACCATCCGAGCCTGCTGCTGCTCGACGAGCCCACCGTCGGCCTCGACCTCGAATCGCGGGCCGACATCGTCGCGATCGTCCGCGCGCTCGTGCGCGAGGAGGGGCTCTCGGTGCTGTGGGCGACCCACATCTTCGAGGAGATCGCGGCGGAGGACGACGCGGTGGTGCTGCACCGGGGCCGCATCGTCGCGCGCGGACGGGCCGGCACCATCGGCGGGGCCGACGAAACCCTCGAGGAGGCGTTCCGCCGGCTCGTGGCCGAGCCGGCCAAGCCGGCGAGGGAGGCTGCATGAGCACGCCCATCGGCACGCCGACGGCGGTCGACGCCCGCACCGTGGCGGCGGACGCGACGCGCCCGCCCGCCCATCTCGGCCGGCTCGACGGGGTCGGCTACCTGATCTGCCTCGGCGGCATCGTCCGGCGCGAGCTGTTGCGCTTCTTCAACCAGAAGGAGCGGTTCTTCTCGGCGCTGGTGCGGCCGCTGGTATGGCTGTTCATCTTCGCGGCGGGCTTCCGCAACACCCTCGGCGTGTCGATCGAGCCGCCGTACCAGACCTACGTGCTCTACGAGGTCTACGTGGTGCCGGGGCTGGCGGTGATGATCCAGCTGTTCAACGGCATGCAATCCTCGCTCTCGATGGTCTACGACCGCGAGGTCGGCTCGATGAAGGTGCTGCTGACGAGCCCGTATCCGCGCTGGCTGCTGCTGCTCGCCAAGCTGATCGCCGGCGTCACCGTCTCGGTGGTGCAGGCCTACGCCTTCCTGGCCATCGCCTGGTTCTGGGACCTCGACATCCCGGCCGTCGGCTACCTCGCGGCCCTGCCGGCCTTCATCGCCGCCGGGCTGATGCTCGGCTCGATCGGCCTGCTGCTGTCGTCGATGGTCAAGCAGCTCGAGAACTTCGCCAGCGTGATGAACTTCGTGATCTTCCCGATGTTCTTCGCCTCGTCGGCGCTCTACCCGCTCTGGCGCATCCGCGAATCCTCGGAGACGCTGTACTGGATCTGCCAGTGCAATCCCTTCACCCACGCCGTCCAGCTCGTGCGCTTCGCCCTCTACGGGCAGTTCGAGCCGGTCTCGTGCGCGGTCGTGCTCGGCGTGACCCTCGCCTTCTTCACCCTCGCCGTCGTCGCCTACGATCCCGGCCGCGGCATCATGGCCCGGCGCGGCGGCCCGGCCGGAGACCCGTCATGATCGCTTCCCGCTTCTGCTCCCTCGCCGCCCTCGGCGTCGCCCTGGCCGGCCTCGCCGCGCCCGCGCTGGCGCAGCCCAGGACCGACCCGGACTGGCCCTGCGTCCAGCGCAAGGTCGCGACCCTGAGCCCCGGCCAGTTCTGGACCGGGCCGGACATCGCCGCCGCCGGCGCCTGGGGCGACGACAACGACGCCGCGGTGCTGGCGCAGAAGCTCGCCTCCCGCCGGACCGAGCTCACCGAGGTCGATCCGCTGATCGACGCCTACGTCGCCAAGGTGCCGGCGGCCGACAAGGCCAAGGGCCTCGCCCACGTCTATGCGGGCGTGTTCGAGGTCATCAACGGCGAGCGCGACAAGGTGATGGGCGGGATCGCGCGCTACGCGCAGGGACAGCGCCGCATGGCCGAGCGCATCCGCGACGAGGCCGACACCATCAGCCAGACCAAGGACGGCCCGAGCGCGGCCGACGCCCGCGAGGTCTCGAAGGAGCAATCCGACATCGAGACCAAGTTCGCCTGGGATCGCCGCATCTTCCAGGAGCGCAGCCAGTCGCTGACCTACGTCTGCGAGGTGCCGCAGCTCCTGGAGCAGCGCCTCGGCGAGATCGCCAAGAAGATCCAGGCCAGGCTCTGACGCCGCCCAGCGACCCGGAACCGGGTTGCCGAATCGTCCCGGGCAACATTGCCGAACACTCCCTAAGCCTTTGATGAGACATAGAAAATCTGTTGCACGCGGACCACGGGTCATCCGTTTCCGCGCGTAACGGCCCCGTGAGCGGCGTTTTCCGCCGGATCACGGTCGTCCCGCGATTGTCCGATCTCGACGCGCCTTGCATGAGTGCTGGGCAAGCCCGCCGCAGAGGGGGCACGCTGTTCGACGGTTCGGGGTTGGGGAATGACAATGCGGGCGCTTCGCGGAAGCCTGATCGCCTCGGTGGCATTGCTGCCGGGTGCAGCCTACGCACAGAGTTCGGTGACGCTGTCGGAGATCAGCGTCGTGGCGACGACCCCGGTCGGCGGGTCGGGCTCGGGCAGCACGCTGGCCGCCCCGCCGCTCGGCGC
>NZ_VRUV01000028.1:0-20237 GCF_008039455.1 Methylobacterium sp. WL116 | reverse complement strand
GGCCGCCATCAAACGCTTCATCGCCGAGAGCAACGGCAATCCGAAGCCCTTCGTCTGGACCGCCGACCCGGATCGCATCATCCAGGCCGCAAAGCGCGGGCACCAAGTGTTAGACTCGTACCACTAGCGCAGATGCCACAGGTTTAGCGCTAAATCATATTGATCAAATTACAAACGCCTTCAACAATCTAGAAAGCCAGATAGGCTCTGCTAACTCCAATGTATTGAACTCAGTTGGCGATTATTTGAGTAAATCTATCAATACATTGAACAGTATAGCTACTGCAGAGCCTCCTTAATCTAATCCGGGAACAGTTTTACAGAGTACAGAAAACCAAACAAATTCGACAATAGCTAGTAATACAAACATTACAGCCTTGTCGGTAACGGCGGATGATCCAGCCTCAAACCCAACAGTGATATGGACAGATGCGAGTGGAACCACGCATGCGTTTATTTCCGCTCAAACAGCGACCATCAATGCCAGCAATGAAGAAATCGATGTTGCTTCTGGTGATTCCGTTACTATAAATGGCTCAAATAATCATATTCAAGCTCTGGGAGACAGTGGAACAACAGTCGTCGTGGATGGAAAAGAAAACACAATAGACGGAGACAACGGCAGCGATATTGTCAACCTACTTGGTGTTGGAACTACGGCTACCGTCAACGGTGGCGGCACTGTCGGCCTTATCAACAACCAGCAGACCTTGACGCTCGGCGACAGCGGCTCGACCGTCAACACCGCGCCCGGGGTCGTGAACGAGGTCATCAGTGGATCGGGTGAAGGCATCAACCTCACCGCCAACTCGGCCGCGAACATCGACGGCTCTGGTAATACGATCAATCTCAACACCGGCGACAGCATTGCCGTCCATGGCGGGGGAAACACCATCAACGGGGGCGCCGACGAACGCATCTACGTCGGAAATACAGACGGTAATCCCGACACACTCAATGTCAGCGATGACCGCGAGAATTCGGATGCGATCGATCACCAGACCACCGGGATCTTCTTCGGCCCCCAAACGCAGGCGTCTCTCAACGGAACAGGAGATGGATACTCGCTGGCGCCAGGAGATCAGATTTCAACTCCCAGTCCGGCTGATGCAATGAGCGATTACGAGGGTAATGCTCCGTACGACAATGCCTATTACAGCAATGAAGGAGATCCAAGCTATCTGGGGGATGGCTTCGATCCCGACGGCGGTGACGGTGGTGACTACGGGGACGGCGGCGACGACGGTTCATTTGGTGGCATTGATGACCCGCTGATCCTCAACCTCGCCCATGACGGCGTTCAGACCGTGAACGCCGACCATTCGCCCGCGCGCTTCGATATGGGGAACGACGGCCGCCGGGTTCAGACAGGATGGGGAACGCCAGGCGAAGGCTATCTCGTCGACCTTCCGAGCGGTGCCCAGACCCCGACCGATGCTGCCGATCTCGTGCCGACCTTCGAAGCCCTACGAGCCGCGGATACGAACCATGACAGCGTGCTCGATGCGCATGATGCGGGCTGGAGCAACCTGAAGGTCTGGGTCGATGCGTCCGGGACCGCGGTATCGGACCCCGGTTCGCTCCACTCCCTGGGCGATCTGGGCATCGTGTCTATCGATCTGAACGCCACGCCGGATGGTCGCCCCGATCACGGAAACACGATCTTGGCCGACGGGAGGTTCACGTGGGCCGACGGCTCTCGCGGCGACATCGCGGACGTCGCCTTGCGGTTCCGGACGAACCCGTCGCCGGTCTCGAACGGCGCGGCCGCCATCGATCCCGGAACCCAGACGCAGGCGTCGCAGCTCGTCGCGGCGCTGTCGACCTTCGGCGTCAGCCCGGCTGCCGAAAGCACGGTGCAGACCGCCCCGCCATCGGGTCAAATCGCCCTGACGGTCGATCCGACCGCCGCGCAAGCGCGCAGGCTGGCGGCCTAGGCTGTCCGGAATGGCGTCTCCCAGCGGCCGCGTCCTCCAGCGTCTGCTCGGCCGTGACGATCACCTCGGCGGTGCGGGCGGCGAGCGCCTTGCCGGCTTCCGAGGAGCCGGCCTGCACCACGACCGGATGCCCCTGCGGCGCACGCGGCACGTTGAGGGGGCCGCGCACCGAAACATGCGCCCCCTCGTGCGCGTGGAGGTGCAGCCTTTCGGGATCGAAGAAGCGCCCGGATTCGCGATCGCGCACGAAGGCGTCGTCCGCGTAGGAATCCCACAGGCCGCGCACGACATCGACGAACTCCTCCGCCCTGGCGGATCGGTTGGCATGGGCGAGGTGGCTCGCGTGGCTGAAATTCCAGGCCTCGCGCGGGTCGGCGGAGGTAACGAGGTTCCAGCCCGCGCGGCCGCCGCTCAGATGGTCGAGGAAGGCGAACTTGCGCGCGACGTGGAACGGCTCGTTGTAGGTCGTGGACGCGGTCGCCACGAGGCCGATGCGCTCCGTGACCGCCGAGAGGTGAGACAGCAGGGTCAAGGGCTCGAACTGGCCGACATAGCGGATCGCCGTCCGGCTCAGGGCGTCGAGGTCGTCGCCGCGGACGCTGACCCCGTCGGCGAGGAGGATCAGGTCGAACTTCGCCGCCTCGGCCGTGCGGGCGATCTGCCGGTCATGGGCGGCGTTGATCCCGGCATCGGCCTGCAACGACGGATGCCGCCTGCGGCGACATGGTGTCCGCCGGGATACAGGAACGCGCCCAGGCGCATGCGGTCGCGGCGTCCCATGCCCGTCGCCGCCTCACGCCGATCCGACGCGATATTGGCGCGGCGGCGCCGCGCCGGAGATCGCGAAGGCGCCGACGGAGCGGTCCCGGTAGATCCGCGGATTGTGCGAGGCGATGGTGCGGGCGTTGCGCCAGTAGCGATCGAGCCCGGTTCCGACCTTGACCGCGGAGGCGCCGAGCGCGTCGAACAGGCAGGTCGTCGCGGTCAGGATCAGGTCGGTGACCACGCCGACCGCCTGGTTGACCTCGACATCGGCGAGCGTCGCCTGTCGCTCCGCATCCGGCGATCCGGCACGGTGCGCGTCGTAAACCCTCTGCAGCGCCTCGGCGGCCTTGAGCACGATCGCGCCCGCCGCGTAGGCGTTGGCCCGAACGCGGCCCACGACCGCCTGGATCTGCGGATCGTCGGCCGTCCGCCCGGCATTGCCGTGGCTGTAGACGCGGGTCCGCTCGGCCACCAGCCGCGCCACGTCGTCGGCCGCAGCCCGGCCGACGCCCGCCAGCGTCGCCAGGTGCACGAGCTGGAAGAACGCCATGGCATAGGGGAAGCGGGCGGGATCGGGCTTGATCAGGCCCGGATCGAGCACCACGCCCTCGAAGGTCGCGGTGCCGCTGGCCGTGAGCGCCTGCCCGAATCCGTCCCAATCGTCGACGATGGTCACGCCGGGCGCGCGCGCGGGCACCGCCGCGGTGACCGGGCCGCCCGCTTCGTCCTCGGCCGAGAGGTGGATGTAGTCCGCGAACAGCGAGCCGGTCGTGTAGAATTTCCGGCCATCCACCACATGGGCGCCGTCACGCCGGCGCACCACCGTGTCGAAGGCGCCGACCTTGGCCGGCCCCGTTTCCGAGACGCCGCTGCCGATGGTCTCGCCGGCTCCGATCCGCCCGATCCAGGCCGCGCGCCATTCCGGCGACGACGAGCAGAGCGCATCCTCGGTGAAGCCGAAATGGGCCCGGAGCGCATTGGTGACATTGGAATCCGCGGCCGATAGCTCGACCAGCAGGGCGAACAGCTCGGGCAGGCTCGCGCCGTGGCCGCCCTCGGCCGGCGCGAGGCGCAGGGTGGTGAAGTTGGCTTCCCGCAACCAGCCGATCTCGGCATGAGGCAGGCGACGGCTGCGGTCCCGCTCGATCGCCGTGGCGCGGATCTCGGCGAGGACCGGGCGGAACCGGTCCGCGAGCTCTTCGTAGCGCCCGCTCGGCCCCGCACCCCAGCCTGCATCCGTCTGAGACATGAACACGATTTCCCGATTCCGGCCGACTGCGCGACAGAGTGACCGATAAATCGATGAATTGCCCTCCGACCTCAAGCCGAGCATCGTGCAAGCACATGTTTTTGGAATGTCTGCCCTGGCTTTGAGGAGGACAAGGTAATTTCGTTTCGATCTGTGCCGACAGGAAAGAAGACGGTTTCCCAGTCCAGATCTGGATCATCAAGCTTGGACCGATCGCTCGGCAGGATCTCAGTATTGTCCGTATACCGCCGCTCACGAACAGACAGGAGACGTATGCTCTCCGACAAGCCGATCGAAGAAGGCGCTTCCACGCATCCGGGGAAAATCGAAACCGTGGTTTCTTGATCCGACGCCCTTGCTCGACTTCAATACGCGAGCCGGCGAGCGGCGGGCGGGCCCGAGACGGCGTGGCCGCCGCCGTATCGGCCTCTCTCCCGCCTTCCAGCCGATGTGCGAGCCTTCGATGACCGACGAGACCCCGTGGCGGATCGCGCCCTCCCGCCGTTCGCTCCTCCGCACCGGGCTCGGCGGAGCCGCTGCCCTGGCGCTCGGTGCGCCGGCCGTACGCGCGGCGCCGCGCGAGGTGAAGATCAGCATGCAGCGCTCGTCGGTGCTGTTCACGGTGCTGAAGGTGAAGGGCACGCTCGCCGAGCGGCTCGCCCCGCTGGGCTTCACGCCGTCCTGGCACCTGTTCACCAGCGTGATCGAGCCGATGAATGCCGGCGCCGTGGATATTCATGCGGACGTCGCCGACGCCGTGCCGATCTTCACCCAGTCGGCCAAGGCGCCGCTCACCTTCTACGCCCGCGAGCGGGGCGCGCCCGCGGCCGAGGCGATCATCGTCCCGGCCGGGTCCCCGATCCGGACCGTGGCCGAACTGAAGGGCAAGACGGTCGGCGTCTCCCGCGGCTCGGGGAGCCATTACGTGCTGGCCGCCGCGCTCAGGCGCGCCGGCCTGACGTTCGCCGACATCAAGCCCGCCTACCTCCAGGCGCCGGACGGAGCCGTCGCCTTCGATCAGGGCAGCCTCGACGCCTGGTCGATCTGGGACCCGTTTCTGGCCTTCGCGGAGGCCAAGCGCCCGGTGCGGGTCATCGCCGACGGCGGCGGGCTGACGAGCTACCACCGCTATTATCTGGCGAACGACAGCTTCGTCGCGGCACAGCCCGAGGTGGTGGCGACCGTCTACCGCTCCCTGGTGGAGGCCGGTGCCTGGATGAAGGCGAACCCGGAGGCGGCCGTGGCGCTGCTCGCCCCGATCTGGGGCGACCTGCCGCCCGCGGTCGTCGCCGCAGCCAACAGCCGCCGGACCTACGCCGTCGAGCCGGTGGAGCGCGCCCAGCTCGGCGAGCAGCAGGCCATCGCCGACGTGTTCTACGAGGCCAAGCTCATCCCGCGCCGGATCGACGCCACCGACGTGCCGATCTTCCAGCCCCCCGTCGGCCGGGGCTGACGCCGTGGCCCATGCTCCCCGTTTCGGCATCTGGGCCGCCGTCCACGGCTCCCGCGCCTCCCACCACGATCCCGACGAGCCAGACGATGCCGGCTGGGAGCGCAACCGCGCCCTGGTGCTCGAGGCGGAGGCGCTCGGCTTCGACGCGGTGCTGGTCGCCCAGCACACGATGAACCCCTACGATTCCGGGCGCGACCAGCTCGAGGCCTGGACCGGAGCGGCGGCGCTCGCGGCGCTGACCCGGCGCATCGAGATCATCGCGGCGATCAAGCCGGGACTGTACCACCCGGTGGTGCTCGCCAAGATGGCGCTGCAGATCGAGCATATCAGCGGCGGGCGCTTCGCCCTGAACCTGGTGAATGCGTGGAACAAGGCGGAGTTCGAGCGGGCCGGCCTGCCCTTTCCGGCCCATGACGACCGCTACGCCTACGGCCGCGAATGGATCGGCCTCGTGGACCGGCTGATGCGCGGGGAGACCGTGACCTTCGCGGGTGCGCACTTCCAGGTCGAGGAGTATCGGCTCCGCCCGGCCGGCACCTTCCGGCCGCGGCCGACCATCTATCTCGGCGGCGAATCCGAGCCGGCCCGGGCGTTGGCGGCCGACCACGCCGACGTGTGGTTCATCAACGGCCAACCGCTGCGGGACGTCGCGGCCTTGATCGCCGACCTGCGCCAGCGTCCCGCCGCCAACGGCCCCTTGCGCTACGGGCTTTCGGCCTTCGTGATCGCCAGGGACACCGATGCCGAGGCGCAAGCCGAGCATGCCCGCCTCCTCGCCCTCGCAGAGCGCGACGCGCCGTTGCGGGCCGACACCCGCGCCCGGACCGATCAGGCGAGCGTGATGTTCGCCAAGACCGATGCCGCCGCCTCGCGGCACGTCGGAACCAATGGCGGCACCGCCGCCGGGCTGGTCGGCAGCTACGACACGGTGGCCGAGCGCATCCGCGCCTTCCACGCCGCCGGCATCGACCTGTTCATGCTGCAGTTCCAGCCGTTCGAGGCGGAGATGCGCCGCTTCGCCGAGCAGATCCTGCCGCGCGTGCGCTGAACCGGAGACCATCGATGAGCGGCCGCCAGCTGCACCTCAACGTCAACCTGCTGCATTCGGGCGTCTACCCGTCCGCCTGGCGCCTGCCGGACAGCCGGCCAGACGCCTTCGTCGACATCGACCACTTCGTGCGCGTCGCTCGGATCGCGGAGCGCGGCAAGCTCGACGCGATCTTCCTGGCCGACACGCCCGCGATCAACGACCGGATCGACCACCGGCCGTTCAACGCCCTCGAGCCGACCGTGGTGCTCGCGGCCGTGGCGGCGGCGACGCGCCATGTCGGCCTCGTGGCCACCGCCTCGACGACCTACAACGAGCCCTACAACCTCGCCCGCCGCTTCGCGAGCCTCGACCTCGTGAGCCGCGGCCGGGCCGGGTGGAACGTGGTGACGACGGCCGATGCCGCCGCCGGCCGCAACTTCGGCTTCGCGGGCGCCTCGGCGCACGGCGCGCGCTATGCCCGGGCGCGGGAGTTCACCGACCTCGTCCACGCCCTGTGGGACAGCTGGGAGGACGACGCGTTCGTCGGCGACAGGGCGAGCGGCCGCTTCGTCGACGCCGCCAAGGTCCACGCCGTGAAACATCGCGGCACGCACTATTCGGTCGCCGGGCCGCTCACGGTGCCGCGCAGCCCGCAGGGACGCCCGGTGACCTTCCAGGCCGGCGGTTCGGAGGATGGGCGCGAGCTCGCCGCCGCCACCGCCGACGCGGTGTTCTCCCTGGCCCAGACGAATCGAGGACGGCGCCGCCTACGCCCGCGACCTGCGCGCGCGGGCAGCGCGCTACGGACGGGGGGCCGACGCGCTGGTCGTCCTGCCGGGCCTCGCCACCGTGATCGGCTCCACCGAAGCCGAGGCGCGGCGGCGCCAGGACGCGCTCTGGGACCTCGTGCCGGTGGAGTACAGCCTCGCGCGCCTCGCGGGCACGCTGCGGATCGATCCTGCCCGCCTCGACCTCGACAAGCCGCTGCCCGATCCGCTGCCGCTGCCGCCGGATGCCAACCACACGATGTTCCTCGGCACCGTCGCGCTCGCGCGCCGAGACGCGCTGACGGTACGCCAGCTCCTGCGGGCCCTGGGCGGCGGCGTCGGCCACCGCATCGTCGCGGGCACGCCGGAGGCGATCGCCGACGACATCGAGGCCTGGTTCCGGGCCGGCGCGGCGGACGGCTTCAACCTGATGCCGGACGTGCTTCCGGACGGCCTGGAGACCTTCGTGGACGCGGTCGTGCCGATCCTCCAGCGGCGCGGCCTGTTCCGGCGCGACTACGCCGGGACCACCCTGCGGGATCATCTCGGCCTCGCGCGCCCTGCCAGCCGCTTCGCCGCGACGGGGGCCGCCGCTTCGGCGTGAGCCCCGTCGCGGCAAGGGGCCGGGAGAACATCGCTATCCTCCCGCCGCGAAACACGGCGACGATCCCCTTCGAACGGGCCGAAATTCGGCAATCGCTGCTCTTGATGCGAGACCTTCGTTTCGAGATACCAAGACCAGTCTTCATCATCGAAATTCCATCGAAAAGCGTGCGCCGTGCCTGCATCGACCCGTCGCGTCTTCCTGTCCGGCGCCCTGGCCCTTTGCGTCGGGCCGGCCCGCGCCGCGTCGGCGCCCCTGCGGGTCGTGGCCTCCTCGCTGCCGCATGCGGAGATCCTCGAATTCGTCGGCGACACGCTCGCCCCCGACCTGCCGCTGAAGGTGATCGAGATCTCGGGCGATCTGCGCCCGAACGCCCTGCTGCGTGACGGCGACGCCGACGCCAACTTCTTCCAGCACGTCCCCTTCCTCCGCTCGGAGGAGGCCGCCATGGGGATGCGCTTCGCCGTCGTGGCGGCGGTGCATGTCGAGCCACTGGGATTGTACAGCCGCCGGGCCAAGGCGCTCGCGGACCTGCCGGCCGGCGGGGTCGTCTCCCTGTCGAACAACGTCTCGAACACCCACCGCGGGCTGTCGCTGCTTCAGGCCAACGGCCTGATCCGGCTGCGGGCGAAGGAGGCGGACGTGAACGCGACGGTGGACGACATCGTCGAGAACCCGAAGAGCTTCCGGTTCGTCGAGATCGCGCCCCCGCAACTGCCGCGCTCCCTCGACGACGTGGCGCTCGCGGTCATCAACGGCAACTACGCGCTGGAAGCGGGGCTGGAGCCTGCGCGGGATGCGCTGGCGCTCGAACGGGCCGAGGGCAACCCCTACGCGAACGTCCTCGTCACGACGGAGGGCCTGGCGAAGGATCCCCGCGTGTTGCGCCTCGGAACCCTGCTGACCTCGGCCGAGGTCGCGGATTTCATCCGCAAACGCTACCGCGGCTCGGTCGTCCCCGTCCGCCCGTCCTGACCGGCACGGCCCAGGCGAGGCCGCTCCGGCCCACCGATCGACCCTCTGCCCCCTCATCCCCGCCCGCTGCCCCGGCTTCGCCGGGCCGAGCGACAGGAGTCCACGACCGATGCGCTTCCTGAAGACTTTCGCCGTCGTTCTCTTGTCCATGGGCGCGATGGCGGCCCAGGCCGAGACCTTGAAGATCGGCACCGTGCCGGGCGCCTACAGCGACGCCGTCACCGCGGCCGCCAAGGAGGCCAAGGCGCAGGGCATCGACGTGAAGGTGATCGAGTTCAGCGACTGGACGACGCCCAACGTCGCCCTCGACGGGGGCGACATCGATCTGAACTTCTTCCAGCATCGTCCCTTCATGGAGAACGCCGCGAAGCAGAAGGGCTACCGGTTCGACATCGTCGGGCTCGGCATCCTGCAGAACATCGGCCTGTTCTCGCTCAAGCATAAGAGCCTCGACCAGGTCCCGGTGGGGGGCAAGGTCGCCATCGCCAACGATCCGGTGAACCAGGACCGAGGCCTGCTGCTGCTGCAGAAGGCCGGCCTCATCAAGCTCAAGGACGATGTCGGCTTCCTCGGCACCGTCGACGACATCGTCGAGAACCCGAGGACGCTGAAATTCACCGAGGTCGAGGGGCCGCAACTGGTGCGGATCACCGGCGATGTCGATCTCGCGCAGGGGTATCCGCATTTCATCGTCGCCGCCGGTGCCTTCGATCCGACGAGCGGGCTGATCTATTCCGGGATCGAGGACAAGCTCTTCGCGGTGAGCTTCGTCACGAAGGCCGCTCGCAAGGACGATCCGACGATCCGGAAATTCGTCCAGATCTTCCAGAACTCCGAGGCCGTGAAGCAGCAGATCGACAAATCCTTTGCCGGCAGCGACAAGCTGTACCTGCTCGCGTGGCAGAACTGACGATGGCGAGCTTGGCTCTGGACAGTCTCGGATCGATCGATCCGGCCGCGCCGAAGGCGACGGGCGCAAACGCGGTCCCGGTGGCCCGGGAAGACGCGGCCCGGCGCGGCGTCGGCACGGTGCGGTTCGAGAACGTCGCGAAGACCTATCGCTCCGCGGGCGGCGAGGTCCGCGCCCTCGACGACGTCAGCCTCGACGTCTCGTCCGGCGCGATCTTCGGCATCATCGGCCGCTCGGGTGCCGGCAAGTCGACCCTGCTCCGGACTGTCAACCGGCTGGAGGAGCCCACATCGGGCCGCGTGCTGGTCGACGGCGAGCCCATCGAGGCCCTGCGCACGGACGGTCTCGTGGCCCTGCGCCGCCGCATCGGCATGATCTTCCAGCACTTCAACCTCCTGTCGGCCAAGACCGTCCGGCAGAACGTGGCCCTGCCGCTCAAGGTGGCCGGCGTCGTCAGGGCGGAGGTCGACCGGCGGGTCGCGGAGGCGCTGCGCCTCGTCGGCCTGGAGGGCAAGGCCGAGACCTATCCGTCGCGCCTCTCGGGCGGGCAGAAGCAGCGCGTCGGCATCGCCCGCGCCCTGGTCAGCGACCCCGAGATCCTGCTCTGCGACGAGGCGACCTCGGCGCTGGACCCGGAGACCACCCTGTCGATCCTCGGCCTGCTGCGGCACATCAACCGGCGGCTCGGCCTGACCATCATCCTCATCACCCACGAGATGAGCGTGATCCGCGAGATCTGCACCGACGTCGTCGTGCTGGAAGCCGGGCGGATCGCCGAATCCGGCCCGGTCTGGCGCGTGTTCGGCGCGCCCGAGCACCCGGCGACCCGGGCGCTGCTGGCGCCCCTCACCCGCGACGTGCCGGACGACCTGGCGCAGCGGCTCCTGTCGCATCCCGCGCCGGGCGCGCAGGCCGTGCTGCGGATCACCTATGCCGGGCGTTCCGCGCCCGACCTGTCGGCCCTCGTCGCGGCGACGGGGGGATCGGTGCGGCTTCTGCAGGCGGGCGTCGAGCGCATCCAGGGGCATGCCGTCGGCCGCCTGCTGATCGCCGCCGAGGGGATGCAGGCGGAGGCCCGGCTGAGGGCCATCGGGGAAACCGTCGAGGGGATCGGCTATGTCGCCGCAGATGATTGACCGCCTCTGGCAGGCGGCGTTCGACACGATGTTCATGGTGGGGGTCTCGGCGGGGATCGCGGTGGTCGCCGGCATCCCGCTCGCGCTGTTCCTCGTCACCTCCGGGCCGGGCGGCATCTTCCCGGCGCCGCCGGCGAACCGCTTGGTCGGCCTCGTCGTGAACGGCTTCCGCGCCGTGCCCTTCATCGTGCTGCTGGTCGCGCTGATCCCGTTCACCCGGCTCGTCGTCGGAACCACGATCGGCGTCTGGGCCGCCATCGTGCCGCTGGCGGTGAGCGCGACGCCGTTCTTCGCGCGGATCGCCGAGGTCTCGCTGCGGGAGGTCGATCCCGGGCTGGTCGAGGCGGCCCAGTCCATCGGCTGCCGCCGTCGCCACATCCTGCTCCACGTGCTGCTGCCCGAAGCCCTGCCGGGGATCGTCGGCGGCTTCACCATCACCGTCGTGTCGATGATCGGCGCCTCGGCCGTGGCCGGTGCGGTCGGCGCGGGCGGGCTCGGCGACGTGGCGATCCGCTACGGCTACCAGCGCTTCGACACGACCGTGATGTCGGTGGTGATCGCGATCCTGATCGTTCTCGTCTGCCTCGTGCAATTCACGGGCGACAGCGTCGTGCGGAGGCTCCGGGCGCGATGAGCGACGGCCGAAAGCAGATCCGGCTCAACGCGTTCAACATGAACTGCGTCGGCCACATCAACCACGGCCTGTGGACCCACCCGCGCGACCGCTCGGCCGCGTACAACACCCTGCGCTACTGGACGGACCAGGCGAAGCTTCTGGAGCGCGGCCTGTTCGACGGGCTGTTCATCGCCGACATCCTCGGCGTCTACGACATCTACGGCGGCGGCATCGACGTGACGGCGCGGGAAGCCGTGCAGCTGCCGGTGAACGACCCGACGCTGATCGTTCCGGCCATGGCCGCGGTGACGGAGCATCTCGGCTTCGGCATCACGCTCAACGTCTTCGCGGAGGCGCCCTACACCTTCGCCCGGCGCCTCTCGACGCTGGACCATCTCACCGGCGGGCGGGTCGGCTGGAACATCGTCACCGGCTACCTCGAGAGCGCCCATCGCGGCCGGGGCGAGGCGCTTCCGGCGCACGACAGGCGCTACGATTACGCCGACGAGTATCTCGAGGTGCTCTACAAGCTCTGGGAAGGAAGCTGGGACGACGCGGCGGTGCGCCGGGATCGCGAGGCGCGGGTGTTCAGCGATCCGGCGCTGATCCGGCCGGTCTCCCATCGCGGCGAGTTTCTGGCGGTCGACGGCTACCACCTGTGCGAACCCTCGCCCCAGCGGACGCCCGTGCTCTACCAGGCGGGCGCCTCCGGCCGCGGCCGGGCCTTCGCCGGACGGCACGCCGAGTGCGTGTTCATCTCGGCGCGCGACAAGACGTCGGCCCGCGATTCGGTCCGCGCGATCCGCGCCGAGGCCGCCGCCGCCGGGCGCGACCCGCAGGACGTGAAGGTGTTCATCGGCATCGCCGCCATCCCCGGCCGCACCCGTGCCGAGGCGGAGGACAAGCGCGCCGAGTACATGCGCTACGCCAGCGCCGAGGCCGGGCTCGCCCACTTCTCCGCCTCCACCGGCATCGATTTCGCCCGCTACGGCCTCGACGAGCCGATCCCCTACGCCCCGGGCAACGCGATCCAGTCGGCCACCGCCGCGGCGGCCAAGCGCGGGCTGACCAAGCGCGACCTGCTCTCGGAAATGGGCCTCGGCGGCCGCTACGCGGTGCTGACCGGCGACGCCGCGTCCATCGCCGACGAGCTGCAATCCTGGGTCGAGGAGGGCGAGGTGGACGGGTTCAACCTCAGCCGCCTCGTCGTGCCGGAAAGCTTCTCGGATTTCATCGACCTCGTGATCCCCGAGCTCCAGGACCGCGGCCTGTACAAGACCGCCTACACGCCGGGCTCGCTCAGAAACAAGCTGTTCGGCCAGGGCGACCGCCTGCCCGCCCGCCACGCCGCACACGCCTATCGCGGCGCCGCCGCGCTCGGAGGCTGACCGCAGGCGTCCTGCCGCCATTCCGAAGAGCCCGGCTGCGACAACAGCGAGGCTCGGATGGCCGGCCCCCTTCCGGCCGGATCGAGGCGAGTCCCCCGCGATGGATCTCACGGGTCGCCGGCGCCCTCGCCCGCGACGCCGGCCGGCCTGCCGCCGGACGACATGACGTATCGCCCACGATCACGGTGGCGGTCCTGCGGAACGAGCGGCGCGGCGAAGCGAAACGGGGACCGGCAAGCCGCGATCAGGTCGCCGCCTCATCCTCGCCCCAGCGACGCAGCGCCCGGACATGCGGCCGCAGCAGCGTGATGCCGAGAAGCGAGATGCCCGCGAGCGTCGTGCCGAACAGCGCGATCGGCAGCCACGCCCCACCCGAGGCTTCCGCCAGCACCGTGCCGACGATCGGCGTCAGGCCCCCCGCCACCGCGCCGCTGAACTGGTAGCCGATCGAGATGGCGGTGTAGCGCACCCGGGTCGGGAAGGCGCCGGCGACGTAGCCGGCCACCACCGCGTAGAAGCTCGCGATACCGAGCTGGATCAGGCACAGGCCCAGCGTGATCGCGGCGAACGAGCGCGTCTCCAGCAACAGGAACAGCGGGTAGGGCGTGACGATGCACCAAAGGAGCGAGAGCTGGAGGAAGCGGCTCTCGTCGCCGAGCCGCTCGGCCACGCGCGCGGCCACCGGCTGGACGACGAACTGCACCCCGGCGGTGATCAGAAGGGCATCGAGGATCACCGCGCGCTCGATATGCAGGTACTGCACGGCGTAGGTGATCAGGAACACCTGGTAGAGATACACCGAGGCGATGGCGAAGGTGTTGGCGGCGATCGCCATCAGCAGCGGGCCGCGCTGCGTGCGCAGCACCTCCGGGATCGGCGCCGCCCGGGCGAGCGCCTCCCGATCGGCCGCCTGCGCGGCCTGGAACGCCGGCGATTCCGCGACGCCGAGCCGGATGACGAACCCCACCGCCAGGAGCACGACGCTGGCAAGGAACGGCAGGCGCCAGCCCCAGGCGAGGAACGCCTCCTTGTCCATCAGCCCGGCCAGGCGGAACGCCAGCAGCGAGAGGATCTGCCCGGCCGGGCTGCCGAGCTGGGCGAAGGAGGCGAAGTACGTGCTACGCCCGCGGGGGGCGTGCTCGGCGGCGAGCAGCACGGCGCCGCCCCACTCGCCGCCGACCGCGATGCCCTGGAAGAGGCGCAGCAGCACCAGGGCAACCGGAGCCCAGATGCCGGCCGAGGCGTAGGTCGGCAGCAGCCCGATCGCGCTGGTGGCCAGCCCCATCATGACGAGCGTGGCGATGAGTGCGCGCTTGCGCCCGAAGCGGTCGCCGAGGTGGCCGAAGATGAGGCCGCCGGCCGGCCGCGCCAGGAAGCCGACCGCGAAGGCGCCGAACGCGGACAGCGTGCCGAGGAACGGGGTCTCGCCCGCGAAGAACAGCGGGCCGAACACCAGCGCAGCGGCGACGCCGTAGATGAAGAAGTCGTACCACTCGATGGTCGTGCCGATGAAGGCGGCGACCGCGGCGCGGCGCGACTGATCGGCGACGCCCGCGGAGGGAGTGGGTGACGCCTGCATGTCCGCTCCGCGACCAGGGGCCGAGCGCGCATCACCCGGCTGGTCATCAGGTCACGACCGCCGCCGCCGCGCAAGCCGGGGTCGCCGCGCAGCATCAGGCCATCGACCGCATCGGCGACCCGACGATGATCGATGTCGCGTCGCACGAAGCCGGTGAGCACGGTGCGCCACCTTGGCATCCAGACGGCCGCCTATGCCGGCATTCCCGCGGCGAACGGCGCGTTCCGTTGGCTGCAGGGCGGGCGTCGTCCGATCGAGCACCGGGCTGCCCTCACGGGCATCCTGTTCGGGCCGCGCACGGGGCTGCCGTGGGAAATTTCGCTGCGGCGGGCGATCCGGACCGGGCATCCCGCGGGCGGCGGCTAGGACTTGTCCGGCTCGGTCGAGGGGGCGGCGAGGGCGCCCACGCCGTTGCCCATCTCCAATCCCCGGTGGGGCGGCACGCCGCTCGGCAGCACGGGCGCGGTCGCGGGCTCGTCCCGCACCTGCCCCAGGCCGGCTTCGACCTCCTGGATGAGGTCGGCGAACTTGTACGGCTTGCTGAGCAGGCGCGTCCCCGGCGGCAGCGCGCTGCGAAGATCCGCGCCCGCGCCCGAGGTGACGATGATGCCGACGCCGGGCCAGCGGTGGTGGACGAGATGGACGAGGGCGACGCCGTCGCCGACGATGCTGCGCCCCGTGATCAGCATGCGGACGGTGTCCGGTCCCTGGAGCACCGCCAGCGCCTCAGCGGCGGTGCCGACCTCGATGGCCCGGTAGCCGAGATCGGTCAGCATGTCGGCGGTGACCATGCGGACGAGCTGGTCCGCCTCCGCGATGAGGATGGCGAGAGGCCTGCCGTCACCGATCATCGAATACGCTCCTGATGTCCGTCTCAAGGTCGTCAAGACGAGGAGCTGCGGAGCACTCCGGCATGGCGATGGCCGCTCCGAAGAGTTCGAAGCCGCGAACTCTGATACCGCACCCGACGAAAACCTCCTAATCCGGGTGCGATCGGAATCCTCGGTGCGCCAAGTCCGATCGCGCATGGCGGAAGGCAATATCCGGCCGGCCGAACCCTGCTCGGATGCGGGCGGTCGGGACGGGGATGGAGCGTCGGCGGGCGCGGCGGTTCCGACGTCAGGCAACGACCGGTCCGTACGCCGCGGTCGCGGTTCCGGAGGGGAGACGGCGTGCCTGCGAGCCCGCTCCGCCTTCTGCCGAAGGGTCAGCGCGGCCACCTTCGCTTGGCGGCGGAGCGAACGGGCCTGCTCCAGCCGATGCCGGAACGCTTCCGGCCCCCGCCTCGAACGCTCGCCCCGAACTTCGTCTCGCCCGCCGCGTCCCCTGCCGGGAAAAATCTTTTCGGCCCGACTAGACGACCGGTCTAATCCGAGCTATCTCCCGGTCATGGCACGCGTCACCGCACAGACCGACACCCGCCAGGGCATCCTCGACACCGCCTACGGCCTCGTGGGCGCCAAGGGGTTCTCCGGGGTCGGGCTCAACGAGATCCTCGCTTCGGCCGGCGTGCCGAAGGGATCGTTCTACCACTACTTCGGCTCGAAGGAGGCGTTCGGCGAGGCGCTTCTGGAGGACTACTTCGACACCTACCTCGCCGAGCTCGACGCGATGCTGGCCGAGCCGAGCCTGAGCCAGGCCGACCGCCTGATAACCTACTGGCGGAAGTGGCAGGCGACGCAAGGGGGCATCGACGACCGGCGCAGGTGCCTGGCGGTGAAGCTCGCGGCGGAGGTCTCGGACCTGTCCGAGGCCATGCGCCTCGCCCTGAAGGCAGGCACCGCCGGGATCATCGAACGCCTGTCGCGAGCGATCGCGGCCGGCGTGGCGGAGGGCTCGCTCACGATCGCGAGCGAGCCGCACACGACCGCCGAGGACCTGTATCACGTCTGGCTCGGCGCCAGCCTGATGGCGAAGATCGGGCGGACCGACGCCCCGTTCGAGGCCGCCCTGGGCACGACGCGGCGCATCCTCGGCCTCGCGTCGCACTGATCATCCCCTCGGCGCCGGCAACGGCACGCGTGGCTGCGCAAAACCAAGACGACCGGTCTACTCTGATCCTCATCATTCCCCTGGGCCGGCGGGGGGAACGCGAACCGGAAGGAGAAAATCGATGCCTCACCACACCAAGACGCTGGCCGCCGCCCTCCTCGCAGCCGCCGGCCTGACGGCCCTCCCGGGCGCCACCACGGACGCGACGGCGCAGGAGCGGATCACCCTGGGGCCATCGGCGCCGTCCGCATGGCCCGGTTCGAGGAGGTCCGCGGCACGAATGCGGAACTCCGCCCCGCGCAGGCGGCCCCGGCCCGCGACCCGGCCGCGGAACGCGCCGCCAAGGCGCGGTAGCACCGCCAAGGCGCGGTAGCGCCGGCCCGCCCCATGCCGGCCCCCGCGCGGGGAGTCCCCCTCGAGGACGTCCTCGCACCCCACCTTCACTCGCCCAACCTCCCCTCGCCCAACCTCCCCTCACCCAAGCCAACGATCCGGAGAACGACATGAAGATCCTGATGGTCCTGACCTCCCACGACCAGCTCGGCGACACCGGCCGCAAGACCGGCTTCTGGCTGGAGGAGCTTGCCGCCCCCTACTACGTGTTCAAGGATGCGGGCGCGGAGGTGGTGCTGGTGTCGCCCAAGGGCGGCCGGCCGCCGCTCGATCCGAAGAGCGCCGAGCCGAGCTTCCAGACCGACACGACGCGCCGCTTCGAAGCGGACGCAACGGCGATGGCGGTGCTGGCCGAGACCGGCCGGCTCGTCGGCGTCGGCCACGACGGCTTCGACGCCGTGTTCTATCCCGGCGGGCACGGCCCCCTCTGGGACCTCGCCGAGGACCCGGCCTCGATCCGGCTGATCGAGACCACGCTGGCGGCCGGCAAGCCCGTGGCCCTGGTCTGCCATGCCCCCGGCGTGCTGCGCCATGCCAAGGCCGGCGACGGGACGCCCCTGGTCGCGGGCCGCAACGTCACCGGCTTCGCGAACACCGAGGAGGAGGCGGTCGGCCTCACCCGGGTGGTTCCGTTCCTGGTCGAGGACGAGCTCGCACGCAACGGCGGCCTCTACGCCAAGGGTGCCGACTGGGCCCCCTTCGTCGTCACCGACGGCCTGCTCGTCACCGGCCAGAACCCCGCCTCCTCGGGTCCTGCCGCCGAAACGCTCGTCGCACGCCTCGCGAACCGCTGACGGGTCGGGCGTCCCCCGCGGCGCCCGCCCCCGACCATCGCACGGCCGGCGCACCGCACGGCCCTCCCCATGACCCGGCCGAGGCACCATGCCCGCATCGGCGATCGCGAAGGCTCTCAGATCATGACCACCGACATCGTCTTCTCGGACGCGACCGGCCTCGCCGCGCTGATCCGCACCCGCCAGGTCTCGCCGGTCGAGGTCGTGCAGGCCCATCTCGACCGCATCGCGGCGGTCGACCCCAAGGTCAACGCTATCGTCACCCTCGCGGAGGGCGCGCTCGCCGCCGCGCGGGAGGCCGAGGAAGCGGTCATGGCCGGCAAGGAGCTCAGGCCGCTGCACGGCGTGCCCTTCACCGTGAAGGATTCGATCGACACGGCAGGCGTCCTCACCCAGCGCGGCTCGCCGATCTTCGCGGGCCGCCGGCCGGACGCCGACGCCACCAGCGTCGCCCGCATGAAGAGCGCCGGCGGCATCCTGCTCGCCAAGACCAACCTGCCGGAGTTCTCCTACTGGATCGAGAGCGACAACCTGCTCTCGGGCCGCTCGAACAACCCGTGGGACCTCGACCGCACGCCCGGCGGATCGAGCGGCGGCGAGTCGGCGGCGATCGCGGCGGGCCTGTCGCCCTTGGGCCTCGGCACCGACCTCGCCATCTCGGTGCGCGGCCCGGCCGCGCAGACCGGCATCGTCGCGCTGAAGCCGACGCACGGGCGCGTGCCGATGACCGGCATCTGGCCGCGGGCGCCGCGCCGGTTCTGGCACGTCGGCCCGATGGCGCGCTCGATCCGCGACCTCGCGCTCGCCTTCGCGCAGCTGGCCGGTCCCGACGGCCTCGACGGCTTCGCCTCGCACGGCGGCCCGTTCGACGCCGGAGCCGGCATCGCACCGGGCCGCAAGCTCCGCGTCGGCTGGATGGTCGGGCCGGGCTTCGGGCCGATCGACACGGAGGTCGCGGCCACCGTCCGGGCGGCGGCGGACGCGCTCGCGGGCGAGGGACACCCGGTGCAGGAGGTCCGCATCCCGGCCCTGGAACGCGACTTCGCCCTCGACGTGTTCAACAAGCTCCACGTCATGGAGATGAAGCCGGCCTTCCGGGAGGCGACCGCCGGGCACGAGGATCGGATGTACAGGATGGCGCGGACGATGCTGTCGCTGCCCGACACCTCGATGGCGGACTACGTCGCGGCCGAGCAGGCGGCCGAGCGGCTGAGGGACGGCTACGCCGCCTATTTCCGGGATTACGACGTGCTCCTCACGCCCGTGCTGCCCGTGCCGGCGCACAAGCACGGCATCCGGGACCTCGTCGTCGACGGCGAGACCGTCGACCTGACCTACCTGCAGGGCGCGACCGTGCCCCTGAACGTCACCGGCCTGCCGGGGGTGTCGATGCGGTTCGGCACCAGCCGCGAGGGCCTGCCGATCGGCGTGCAGCTGGTCGGCAGCTGGCAGGCGGAGGCGACGATCCTGCACGCCGCTGCGCTGCTGGAGGGCGTGAGCCCGGTCCGCGGCCTGCACCCGAGCCTCTGACGGGAGGGGATAGGCCCGGGTCGCACACCGCGCTCCCAGGCCGCCGGCACGAAAGCCTGCGTCCGGCCGACCTTCGCACCGTTCTCGCGATGGACGGTCGAGGGGGCGCCACCGGAGCGCCGCTGGCGGATGGCCTCTCGAAGGGCCGCCAGGCTTCGGGCCGGCGGATCGATCGCACACCGGGCGCGCGGATCGTCGTGTCCCGCATCCCGAGGCGTCGTCAGGCCGAGTCCGGCATCCGGTCGAGGAGCTTGTCGAGGGTGATGGGGTAGTCGCGCACCCGCACGCCGGTCGCGTTGTAGACCGCGTTGGCGATCGCCGGGGCGACGCCGACATGGCCGAGCTCCCCGACGCCCTTCGCCTTGACCGGGGACATGGTCGGGTCGACCTCGTCGAGGAAGACCGCCTCGAGATGGGGCACGTCGGCGTGCACCGGCACCTCGTAGCCGGCGAGATCGTGGTTCACGAAGAAGCCGCGCTTCATGTCGACGACCATCTCCTCCATCAGGGCGGCGCCGATCCCCATGGTCATGCCGCCGATGATCTGGCTGCGCGCGGCCTTGGGGTTGATGATGCGCCCGGCCGCGCACACCGCCAGCATCCGGCGGACGCGGATCTCGCCGGTGTCGGCGTCGACGCCGACCTCGGCGAAGTGCGCGCCGAAGGTCTGCTGCGCGAAGCGCTTGGCGAGATCGCCGAACACGATGGTGTCCTCGGCGACGAGGTCGCCGGCTTCCGCCGCCCGCCCGAGCGGTACGGCGCGGTTGCCGGAGCGGACCTCGCCCTCGGCGAAGGCGACGTCGGCCGAGTTGAACCCGAGCCGCTGGGCCACCGCCTCGCGAAGCTTGACGCAGGCCGCGTAGACGCCCGCGGTGACGGAAGGGGCCCCCTGCTGGCCGCCGGAGCCCGGCGTCTCCGGAAAATCGGAATTGCCGAGGCGCGCGACGACCCGATCCGGCGTGACGCCCATCATCTCGGCGGCGGTCTGCGCGACGATGGTGTAGCTGCCGGTGCCGATGTCGGTCATGTCGACCTCGACCGTGACGACGCCGCGTGCGTCGAGGCGCACGCGGGCGGCGGACCGGGCGATCTTCGCCGCGCGGATCGCCCCGGCCATGC
>NZ_VRUV01000289.1:0-5789 GCF_008039455.1 Methylobacterium sp. WL116 | reverse complement strand
CGCCGGTCGGCCTCAACCTGCGCACGCCCGACCGCGGCGCGAGCCGCCTCGGCCTCACGCCGCTGGAGACCCCCGGCAGCGTCGACGTCATCTCCGGCGAGACCGCGCGGCTGCGCGGCCAGGACACGATCGCGGACGCCGTAACGCAGAACGCCACCGGCATCACCACCATCGCCTCGCCGGGCAACGGCAACGGCGCCTTCACCAGCCGCGGGTTCTCGGGGCCGAACTCGATCCAGCAGCTCTACGACGGCACGCGGCTGTTCGTCGGCGCCAACACGGTGACCTTCCCGTTCGACACCTGGAACGTCGAGCGCATCGAGGTGCTGCGCGGGCCGGCCTCCGTGCTCTACGGCGACGGGGCGATCGGCGGCGTCATCAACGTGGTGACGAAGAAGCCGACCTTCACGTCCATCAACCTGGTGCGGGCCGGCTTCGGATCGGACGGGATCGCGCGGCTCGCCCTCGATTCCGGCGGCCCGATCGGCGACGCGGTGGCCTATCGCCTCAACGTCAGCGGCAACCGCGCCGGCGGCTGGATCAGCCCGGACGGCGACTTCCGCAACCTCGCGGTCTCGGGCGCGATCCTGCTCCAGGCCACGCCAGACCTCGCCTTCACCCTGAGCCACGACCTCGGCTATCAGGAGCCGGCGCGCTACTGGGGCACGCCGCTGGTCGACGGGCGCATCCCGGATTTCATCCGGTTCAAGAACTACAACGTCCGCGACGCCAAGATCACCTGGGCGGACAACTGGACCCAGCTCAAGACGGAGTGGACGCCCACCGCCGACATCACGGTGCGCAACACCGCCTACCGGCTGCAGAGCAGGCGCCACTGGCTCGACGTCGAGACCTACCGCTTCAACCGATCGACGCGATTGGTCGACCGGAGCGACTACACCGAAATCTACCACCAGCAGGAACAGCTCGGGAACCGGTTCGACGCCGCGTTCAAGGGCACGCTGTTCGGCTTCCGCAACGAGTTCCTGGCCGGCTTCGACGTGAACCACATCGACTTTCGGCACACCAACAACTTCTCGACCGTCGGATCGGGCCTCGTCACCAGCGTCCCGCTGACGGATTACGACCCGGGCTCGTTCCCGCTGAACGGCCGCGCCAGCCCGGCCTACGCGACGAGCACCGACCAGGCCTCAGTCTTCGCCGAGGATCGGCTGATCCTCACCGACCAGCTCTCGTTCCTGTCCGGCGTCCGGTTCGATGCCTCGACCCTGCAGCGCGAGAACCTGATGAGCAACGGGCAGTTCGAGAAGTCCTTCCAGGGCCTCGGCTACCGCTTCGGGCTGGTGTTCAACCCGACGCCGGACACCGCGCTCTATGCACAGGTTGCCACCGCCACGGACCCGGTGAACAGCCTGATCACGCTGTCGCAATCGCTGGCCGGCTTCAAGCTCTCCACCGGCGAGCAGGTCGAGCTCGGCGCAAAGGGCGTGTTCTGGGACGGCCGAGGCGAGTGGACGCTCGCCGGCTACCGCATCGTCAAGGACAACCTGATCTCGGCGGTGCCGGGCCAGCCGAACGTCTCGACGCAGGTCGGCCGGCAATCCTCCTACGGGGTCGAGGCGGCGCTCTCGCTGCAGGTCACGCCGCTCTGGCGGGTCGACGCGAACCTCGCCCTGCTGCACGCGCAGTACGATTCCTTCGACCAGGCCGTGAACGGCGCGACGATTTCGTACGCCGGCAACCGGCCGATCGACGTGCCCGAGCGGGTCGCCAACCTCTGGCTCAATTACGCCTTCGCGCCGACCTGGGAAGCACGGGTCGGGTTCCAGTACGTCGGCGAGGTGTTCAGCGATTTCGGCAACACCGCGCGACGCCCGGCCTACGGGCTGGTCAACCTCGGCCTCGACCATCAGGTCACGCCGGCCTCGCGCCTGTCCTTCCGCGTCTTCAACCTGTTCGACAAGGTCTACGCGATCAGCGGAAACGCGGTGGACGGGGTCGGCACAAACTGGCTCCTCGGGCGACCGCGCTCGTTCGAGGTCGCCTTCACGACGGCGTTCTGAGATGGCCTCCACGGCGCGCATGCTCGCCAAGCTCGCTAAGCTTGGCAAGACGGGGAAGCGGTGGCTGCATCTCGGCCATCGCTGGCTCGGCATCGTCACGGGGCTGTTCTTCACGACGTGGTTCGTGAGCGGCGTGGTGATGATGTACGTCGCCTACCCGTCGCTGACCGAGCCCGAGCGCCGGGCCGGGCTGCCCGCGATCGCCTGGGACGCGGTGCGGGTCTCGCCGGACGCGGCATTGGCCGACGAGCCCGGCTTTCCCCGGGCGCTGAGCCTGTCGATGCGGGGGGCCGAGCCGGTCTACCGGGTCGCGCGTTGGGACGGGTCCCGCCGCGCCGTCTCCGCGGTCGACGGCCGGGCGATCGGCCCCGCGTCACCGGACGAGGCCCTCGCCATCGCCGGCCACGATCCGCGCAGCCTGCGCCCGGCCTACCGCGACACGCTCGCCTACGACCTGTGGACGGTGCACCAGCGCTACGATGCGGTGCGCCCGCTCCACCGCATCGCGCTCGGCGATGCGGACGGCACCGAGCTCTACGTCTCGCAGCCGACCGGTGCCGTGGTGCTCGACACCACGGCGCACGAGCGGTTCTGGAACTGGTTCGGCGCCGTCCCGCACTGGCTCTACGTCACGCCGCTGCGGGCGCAGGCCGCGCTGTGGCGCACGGTGATCGTGTGGGTCTCGGGGATCGCGATGGTCGGGGCCGTCACCGGGTTCGTGCTCGGACTCCTGCGGATCCGGATCGCCCGACGCTATCGCTCCGGCGCGGTGACGCCCTATCGCGGCCTCGCGCGCTGGCATCATCTCGGCGGCCTGATCGGCGGGCTCGCGCTGTTGAGCTTCATCGTCAGCGGCTGGCTCTCGATGAACCCGAACCGCTGGTTCTCCTCCTTCAGCCCGTCGCAGGCGATGCTCGAACGCTACGCCGACGCACCCGGCGCCCGCACCGGGCTCGACCGCGCCGCGATCCGCCAGCGCGCCTGCACGGATGCGGCGGAGGTGCGGTTCACCTGGCTCGGCGGTGCGCCGCTCGCGGTGATCGCCTGCCGCGACGGACGGGAGATCGCCTGCTGCGGAACGGCGCCGGTCGCGCCCGACCGGCTGGACGCCGCCGCGCGCCGCCTGGTCCCGGAGGCTCGATCGATGACGACCTCTCGGCTCGAGCACGAGGACTTCTACTGGACGTCGCACCACCGCGCCCGGCGCCTGCCGGTGCTCCGGGTGGTGTTCGACGACCCGGCGGCGACGTGGTTCCACATCGATCTCGAGACCGGCGAGATCCTGAACCGGCTCGACCGGTCGGGCCGCGTCGAGCGCTGGGGCTTCGACCTGCTGCACACCCTCGATCTCGGCATCCTCCTGCGCCACCGGCCCGCCTGGGACGGGGTCATGCTGCTGCTGCTCGCGGCCGGATCGGTGATCGCGGGCTCGGGCGTGGCGATGGGCTGGCGCCGGCTGAGACGGCCGGCGGCCGGATCGCGCCCGGCTTGAGTGCGGGCCGATCCCCTCGCTCGGCTCGGCGAGGCTTGCTCAGCGAGGCTTGCTCAGCGAGGCTTGGCCCGCACGGGGCGGCAGCGCTACCATCGCAGCGAAGGGCCCGGAGCGGTTCGCGAACAGACAGGGACGGACGCTGCCATGGCGCGCGCGCGAAAAGTCATCATCACCTGCGCCGTCACCGGCGCGATCCATACGCCGAGCATGTCGCCCTACCTGCCGGTGACGCCGGAGGAGATCGCCGACGCCGCAATCGGCGCGGCGGAGGCAGGCGCGGCCATCGTCCACCTGCACGCCCGCAACCCGCAAACCGGCGAGCCCGACCAGACGCCGGAGGCCTTCGCCAAGGTCCTGCCCGTCATCAAGCAGCGCTCGAGCTGCGTGGTGAACATCACCACCGGCGGCGCGCCGACGATGACCATCGAGGAGCGCGTGCGCCCGGCCGCGACCTTCAAGCCGGAGGTCGCCTCGCTCAACCTCGGCTCGATGAACTTCGGCCTGTTCGGGATGCTCGACCGCTTCAAGGATCTCCAGCACGAATGGGAGCGAACGTATCTGGCCAACAAGGACATCATCTTCCGCAACTCGTTCGGGCAGATCGAGCACATCCTCACCACCTGCGCCGGCAACGACACACGATTCGAGTTCGAGTGCTACGACACCGCCCACCTCTACAATCTCAAATACTTCTTCGACCGCGGCCTGGTGAAGGCGCCGCTGTTCATCCAGACCGTGTTCGGGTTGCAGGGCGGCATCGGCTCGCACCCGGACGACGTGATGCACATGAAGCGTACCGCCGATCGGCTGTTCGGTGACCAGTACCACTGGTCGGTGCTGGGCGCCGGGCGCAATCAGATGAACATCGCGGCGATGGCGGCGGCGATGGGCGGCAACGTCCGCGTCGGGCTCGAGGACAGCCTCTGGGCAGGACCGGGCCGGCTCGCGCAGTCGAACGCCGAGCAGGTCGCCCAGGTCCGCCGGATCATCGAAGGGCTGGGGCTCGAGGTCGCGACGCCGGACGATGCCCGCGAGATGCTGTCGCTGAAGGGCGGCGACCGCGTCGGGTTCTGAGGCCCGTCACCCGGCGGGGTTCGCGAGAATCTTGCCGGGATTGAGGATGTTCCTCGGGTCGAGCGCGCGCTTGACCGCCCGCATCGTCGCGATCTCGGCGGTCGAGCGCGAGAGCCCGAGCTTGCCGCGCTTCTCCAGCCCGATGCCGTGCTCGGCCGAGACCGAGCCTTGAAGCGCGGCGAGCGGCTCGTAGATCGCCGCCTCGACCTCTGCTTCGAGGGCGGGGTCCGGCAGGCGCGCGGTGTTCCAGTGGATGTTGTTGTCGCCGACATGCCCGTAGGCGACGCTGGCCGCGTCCGGGTGGATCGCGGCGATCCGCGCGCGCGCCTCGGCGACGTAGCCGGCCATGGCCGAGAGCGGCACGCTGACGTCGAACGGGCGGCCGAGCCCGGCCTCGACCAGGATCTCGACGCGGTCGCGGATGCGCCACAGCGCGCGGCGCTGCTCCTCGGACGCCGAGACCACGGCATCGTGCACGACCGCCTCGGTCATCAGGGTCTCGAGCAGGCTCAAGAAGCGCGGTTCCTCCTCGGGCACGCACTCGACCTCGATCAGCGCGTAGTACGGGTGCTCCCGGGGGAGCGGCGGGGTGAAGCGGCCGGGCGCGGTCATCGTCCGGTAGAAGTCGGGCCACATGCCCTCGAAGGACGACACCCGGCCCTGGAACGCCCGCTGCGCGCGGGCGAGGATGGCGGCGGCGGCGTTCACGTCGGCGCAGGCGACGAGCGCGGTGGCGTAGCCGGCCGGCGCCGGACGCAGGCGCAGCACCGCGCGGGTGACGACGCCGAGCGTCCCCTCCGTGCCGACGAAGAGCTGCTTCAAGTCGAGCCCGGTGTTGTTCTTGATCAGCGGCCGCATCGACGAGACGATCGTGCCGTCGGCGAGCACCGCTTCGAGGCCGAGCACCATCTCGCGCATCATCCCGTAGCGCAGCACCCGCAGGCCGCCGGCATTGGTGCTGATCGTGCCGCCGATCGTCGCCGAGCCGCGGGCTCCGAGATCGAGGGGGAAGAACAGGTCCGCGGCTTCCGCCGCCGCCTGCACCGCCTCGAGCGTGGTGCCGGTGCGGACCACCATCGTCATCGCCAAGGGATCGAGCGCCTCGATCCCGGTCATGCGCTCGAACGACAGGGCGATGTCGCCGGGCGCGCAGAGGATGCCGTCGACGAGGCCGGTGGCGCCGCCGCGCGGGACGACGG
>NZ_VRUV01000288.1:0-5832 GCF_008039455.1 Methylobacterium sp. WL116 | reverse complement strand
ACCCCGGACCCCGCGCGTGCTCCTCCCCCGCCTCATCTCCGCCGCCGCCGCCCTGGCGATCGCGCTCGCCTGCACCCCCGGGCACGCCCAGACCAAGCCCGGCGAGATCAAGGGCGTCGATGCGATGGGCGACAAGTCCCGCAGCGCCAACGACGGCTGGAGCCAGGCCCCCGTGCCGCGGGAGGAATCGGCGGCCAAGGACGCGCCCAATCCCGGCGGCAACGCGACGGCCGAGAACCGCAACCGCGACGTGCCGGGCGCCACGACCGGGTCCTCCTCCGGCACCGAGCCGCAGGCGCCGCTCGATCACCGCACCCCGGGCCCCTCGGGCCAGAACCCGGCCTCCCCGTCCAAGTAAGACGTCCTTAAACCAAGTCTTGCTTCGGCCGGGCTCGGGCCCGGCAAAATATTGCAGCCGCCGCGGGATGGATCGGGCCGGCAAATCGTGGCGGCCCCGACGGCGACAGACCGACGATCTGTGTCACGGAACCGCACTTGCCTCGGCGCGCCAATCCTGGGATGCATGCTGGAATAACTCCAGTTCTGATCGGGATGGACGGATGACGATTCAGGTCTCTCGCCGCGGCCTGCTGAAGGGTGGCGCCGTCACCCTCGCGGGCGGCTCGCTCGGCGCCCTCGGCTTCGGCGGCCTCGAGCCGGCGATGGCGGCGGCGGTGCGCCCCTTCAAGCTCGCGCAGATGCGCGAGACCCGCAACACCTGCCCCTACTGCTCGGTCGCCTGCGGCATCATCCTCTACAGCCTCGGCGACAAGTCGAAGAACGCCCGCTCGGCGGTGATGCACGTCGAGGGCGATCCCGATCACCCGATCAACCGCGGCACGCTCTGCCCGAAGGGCTCGGCGTTGCTCGACTTCATCCAGGCCGAGACCCGGACGAAGTACCCGCTGCACCGCGAGGCCGGCGCGAAGGAGTTCAAGCGCGTCTCCTGGGAATTCGCCTTCGAGCGGATCGCCCGGCTGATGAAGGAGGACCGCGACAAGAACTTCGTGGCCAAGAACGGCGACCTCACGGTCAACCGCTGGACCACGATGGGCTTCCTCGGCGCCTCCGCGACCTCCAACGAGACCGCGTGGCTGACCTACAAGACGGTCCGAAGCATGGGGGCCCTGGTCTTCGACAACCAGGCCAGGGTTTGACACGGCCCATCGGTCGCCAGTCTGGCGCCCTCCTTCGGCCGCGGTGCGATGACCAACCTCTGGATGGACATCAAGCACGCGGACGTCATCACCGTCATGGGCGGCAATGCCGCTGAGGCGCATCCCTGCGGCTTCAAGTGGGTGGTCGAGGCCAAGGCCCACAACAACGCCAAGCTGATCGTCGTCGACCCGCGCTTCACGCGCACCGCGTCGGTGGCCGACCTGTACTGCCCGATCCGCCAGGGGACCGACATCGCGTTCCTGTCGGGCGTGGCCAAGTACCTGCTCGACAACGACAAGCTGCAGCACCGCTACGTCGCGGCGTATTCCAACGCCGGCTATGTCGTGCGCGAGGGCTACGACTTCCAGGACGGGCTGTTCTCCGGCTACGATCCGGAGAAGCGCGACTACGACAAGTCGACCTGGGACTACGAGATCGGTCCGGACGGCTACGCGGTCGTCGACGAGACGATGCAGCACCCGCGCTGCGTCATGCAACTCCTGAAGAAGCACGTCGCGCTCTACACGCCCGAGATGGTGTCGCGGATCTGCGGCTCGCCGCAGGAGACCTTCCTCAAGGTCTGCGAGCTCATCGCCACGACCTCGACGCCCGACCGGACGATGGCCTCGCTCTACGCGCTCGGCTGGACCCACCACTCGAAGGGCTCGCAGAACATCCGCTCGATGTGCATCGTGCAGACCCTGCTCGGCAACATCGGGATGCTGGGCGGCGGCATGCAGGCGCTGCGCGGCCACTCCAACATCCAGGGGCTGACCGACATCGGGCTGATGTCGAACCTCATCCCCGGCTACCTGAACATCCCGATCGAGAAGGAGCCGACCTACCAGTCCTACGCCGAGAAGCGGCAGTTCAAGCCGCTGCGCCCGGGCCAGACCAGCTACTGGTCGAACTACAACAAGTTCTTCGTCTCGTTCCAGAAGGCGATGTGGGGCGAGAAGGCGACCAAGGAGAACGACTGGGCCTACGACTACCTGCCCAAGCTCGACGTGCCGACCTACGACGTGCTGCGCGGCTTCGAGCTGGCGAAGCAAGGCAAGATGACCGGGTACATCATCCAGGGCTTCAACCCCCTGCTGTCGTTCCCCAATCGCGCCAAGATGACGGAAGCCTTCTCCAAGATGAAGTTCATCGTGGTGATGGATCCGCTCAAGACCGAGACCGCGCGGTTCTGGGAGAACCACGGCGAGTACAACGACGTCGACACCGCCTCGATCCAGACCGAGGTGTTCGAGCTGCCGACGACGCTGTTCGCCGAGGAGGAGGGCTCGCTCTCCAACTCCAGCCGCTGGCTGCAATGGCACTGGCAGGCCCAGGACGCGCCGGGCGAGTGCAAGCCCGACATCGACATCATGGCGGGCATCTTCCTGCGCATGAAGGAGATGTACCAGAAGGAGGGCGGCGCCTTCCCGGACGCGATGCTCAACCTGACCTGGAACTACGCGATCGCCCACGAGCCGACCCCGGTCGAGCTCGCGCGCGAGCTGAACGGCTACACGCTCGCCCCGACGCCGGGCCTCGACGGGCAGACCCTGCCGGCCGGGCGTCAGGTCGACGGCTTCGCCCAGCTCAAGGACGACGGCACCACGGCCTGCGGCTGCTGGGTCTACTCGGGCTGCTACACGGAGAAGGGCAACACCATGGCCCGCCGGGACAACACCGATCCCGGCGACCGCGGCATCGCGCCGAACTGGGCCTTCGCCTGGCCGGCCAACCGCCGCGTGCTCTACAACCGCGCCTCGTGCGACCCGGAAGGGAAGCCGTGGTCGGAGAAGAAGAAGCTCATCGAGTGGAACGGCAAGCAGTGGGTCGGCTTCGACGTGCCGGATTACGGCGTCACCGTCGCCCCCGATAAGGGCGTCGGCCCGTTCATCCTCAACCAGGAGGGCGTCGCCCGCCTGTGGACCCGCGGCCTGATGCGCGACGGGCCGTTCCCGACGCACTACGAGCCGTTCGAGTCGCCGATGGCCAACATCCCGTTCCCGCGGGTGAAGGGCAACCCGGCGTCGCGGATCTTCAAGGACGACCTGGCCGATCTCGGCACCTCGGAGGAGTTCCCCTACGCGGCGACGAGCTACCGGCTGACCGAGCACTTCCACGGCTGGACCAAGCATGCCCGGATCAACGCGATCCTCCAGCCGGAGGCCTTCGTCGAGATCTCCGAGCAGCTTGCGAAGGAGAAGGGCATCGTCAAGGGCGGCTGGGTCCGGGTCTGGTCCAAGCGCGGCTCGCTCAAGGCCAAGGCGGTCGTCACCAAGCGCATCAAGCCGCTGATGTGCGACGGGAAGGCCGTCCACGTGGTCGGCATCCCGCAGCATTGGGGCTTCATGGGCCAGACGAAGAAAGGATGGCACCCGAACTCGCTCACCCCGGTGGTCGGCGACGCCAACACCGAGACGCCCGAGTTCAAGGCGTGGCTCGTCAACATCGAGGCGACGACGCCTCCTGCTGACGCCGTCGCGTAAGGGGAGCATCAGACCATGGCCGATTACAGCTCCCTCGACATCCGGCAGCGCTCCGCCTCCACGGAGACGCCGCCGGCCATCCGCTCGCACATGGAGGTCGCCAAGCTCATCGACGTGTCGAAGTGCATCGGCTGCAAGGCCTGCCAGTCGGCCTGCGAGGAGTGGAACGACCTGCGCGACGACGTCGGCGTCAACGTCGGCGTCTACGACAACCCGCACGACCTCACGCCCAAGACGTGGACCCTGATGCGGTTCACCGAGTACGAGAACGAGGCGACCAACAACCTCGAATGGCTGATCCGCAAGGACGGCTGCATGCACTGCACCGATCCGGGCTGCCTGAAGGCGTGCCCGTCCCCCGGCGCGATCGTGCAGTACTCCAACGGCATCGTCGACTTCATCGAGGAGAACTGCATCGGCTGCGGCTACTGCGTGAAGGGCTGCCCGTTCAACATCCCGCGCATCTCCGAGAAGGACCACAAGGCGTACAAGTGCACGCTGTGCTCGGACCGGGTCGCCGTCGGCCAGGCGCCCGCCTGCGCCAAGGCGTGCCCGACCGGCTCGATCATGTTCGGCACCAAGGCCGCGATGATCGAGCAGGCGCACGACCGGGTCGAGGACCTCAAGTCGCGCGGCTTCGAGCATGCCGGCCTGTACGACCCGGCCGGCGTCGGCGGCACGCACGTGATGTACGTGCTCCACCACGCCGACAAGCCGCAGCTCTATGCCGGCCTGCCGCTCGACCCGAAGATCTCGCCGCTGGTCGCCTTCTGGAAGGGCGGCGCCAAGGTGTTCGGGCTCGCCGCGATGGGCTTCGCGGCGGTCGCCGGGTTCTTCCACTACGTCACGGCGGGGCCGAACGAGGTCGTCGCCGAGGAGGAGGAAGAGGCGATCGAGTACGACCACGAGAAGCGCCGCGACGCCGAGAGCGGCGAGGCCCGGCCGCACTGACGGTCACGGGAGGCCGGCGCCGAAGGTGCGCCGGCCTTCCGGCTCCCGTTCGGGGCCACGGGCGCATCGATCGCGCGCGGTGGATCCCGGCGCGCGAGGACGACGCGGCCCTACGATAAGCGCGAGCCTTGTCCGCGATCGGGAGATCGTGGACGATGCTCCAGGTCGAGAGAAGCAGACCCGATGACCGTTCACACCGACATCCGAGACGGCGATGCCCGCCCCTTGCGCGAGGTGCACGAGGCGCCGGAGATCCTCTACGTTCCCCGCTACACCGGCCTGCAGCGCGTCAACCACTGGATCACCGCGATCCTGTTCACCCTGCTGACCCTCTCCGGCCTGGCGATGTTCACGCCGTACCTGTTCTCGCTCACCGGCATCTTCGGCGGGGGCCAGGCGACGCGGGCGATCCACCCGTGGTTCGGCGTGGCGCTGGCGGTCAGCTTCGCGCTGCTGTTCCTGCGCTTCTGGAAGCTCAACATCCCCAACAAGGACGACGTCGCCTGGTCGATGAAGATCGGCGACGTGGTCACCAACCGCGAGGACCGGCTGCCCGAGCTCGGCAAGTATAATGCCGGCCAGAAGGGCGTGTTCTGGGGCCAGACCGCGCTGATCGGGATCATGTTCGTCACCGGGCTGGTGATCTGGGATCAGTACTTCTACCAGTACACCGTCATCGAGACGAAGCGCTGGGCGCTGCTGGCGCACTCGCTCGCCGCGGTCGTCGCCATCGCGATCATCGTCGTGCACATCTACGCCGGCATCTGGGTGCGCGGCACCGGCCGGGCGATGGTGCGCGGCACCGTCACCGGCGGCTGGGCCTATCGCCACCACCGCAAGTGGTTCCGGCAGATCGCCGGCGGCAAGCGCCAGCGCGGCTCCACCGACAAGCGCGGGCACTGACGCCTTGGCCCGTTTCTTCAAGCGCACCCCCGCGGCCGAGCCCGCGGGGCAAGATCCCGCCGCGCAAGATCCCGCCGACACCGCCGGTAAAACCCCGAAACGCCAGAAGCTGCACGAGCTGCAGCCCGATCCGGACCGGATCGGCATCGCCGGCTCGGTGCCCTTCGTCCAGCTCCCCGTCCCGGCCGACCTGTTCGCGAACCGCGCCCTGCGGCTGCAGCTCGACCACATCGACCTCTACCAGATCCACGGCTTCGACCCGGCGACCCCGATCGAGGAGACGGTGCGGGCGCTCGACATCCTCGTCCAGCACGGCCACGTCCGCTACGTCGGCGTC
>NZ_VRUV01000287.1:0-5855 GCF_008039455.1 Methylobacterium sp. WL116 | reverse complement strand
GGGGATGCAGGGCGTCGGCCGGGAGGGGGGCCGGTCAAGCCTTTCATGCCTTTGGCAGGGCCCGTCGCCCAGCACGACCCATCAGGGTTTGCGGCTCGGGGCGACGAAAGGATTGGTTTCTGTCGGGGCGAGGTTCTTCGTCCAGCATGTCTCCAGCCTGTCCAAGCCGGCAGCGCTCTTGTCCAGCGCCACCTGGATGGTGGAGCCCTCGCCCCTGACCTCCAACCCATCGGCGAGCCTCAGCGACTTCATGAAACGGTCGTCCCGGACCGGCACCGAGACCTCGTTCCCGGAAGCCGCCACCTCGGCCTTGAGCACCGACGTGCCGGCGGCGAGCTCGACCGGGTAGCTCTTGCCGCGACCGAGCTTCCACTTCGGCGAGCTCATGCTCAGGTCGATGCCGTCCGCGTCACGACCGAACCGGATCTCGACCCCGTCGTCGGTGACCCGGGTCATCGTGCACCGGTCGAACTTCTGTCCCTTGTACGCCGCCTCCACCTTCCATGGCCCGACGGCGACGGCCTCGTCCCCCTGACCTCCCGCGGCGGCGGCCAGGCATGGCAGGGCGACAATCAGTGAAACGGCGAGGGCATATCTCATCTGGGTTCCATTCTCTCGTGTCCGCGCCGGTCGGGAGGGGGGCCCGGGGCCGGTCGGCCATGGAAAGCACGGCGGGTCGGGCGGGGGCAATGGACGATGCTCTGACCGCCGCCCCGAACGCAATGCCAACATCTCCTCCCGTCGATCACCCCATACTCAGCGCCCGGAAGTGCCTTCGAGACCTCGCTCGTATGCCGAGATGGCACGGGAGCAACCTTCGGAAAGGTTCGGTCGGTTGCGCCTGAAGCACGCCTTCACCTCGGGTCCCTCGGGTGACATGCCGGCGCAGAGCCTCAGGTAATCCCCGGCGCAGTTCGCGCGCATCGCCTCCATCGGATCGGCGTCCTGCGCCCGCGCCGATCCGGGAAGGGACAGGGAAAGCGCGGCGACAGCCAAGCTAAGTACCACGATGGTGTATCGCATGCCTTCGATGCCTCGGCGTGACAGGCCCCTTTGCGAGGGGCGAAACGCGGCCTCCGTGCCCACCGGCGTGGGGACGCCCGCGACTAGAACTTCGACTTGGCGTTCTCGATGGCGTCCTTGGCCTCGCCGACGCCCTGCTGGGCGCGTCCCTTCAGTTCCTGGACCTTGCCTTCCGCCTTGAGGCCACGGTCGCCGGTGACGTCGCCGATGCCCTGCTTCACGTTGCCGGTCGCCTCGTTGGCCACCCCCTTGATGCGGTCCATGGCGCCGGCCGTCGTCGGCGTCGGGTCGGCCATGGCGGGAACGGCGGCGAGCGGGAGCGTGAGCGCGAAAACCACGGCACGTGCTGCGAAGGTGGCGGACATAGGGAAGCTTTCGGGTTCGGGATAGAAGCCGGGGCCGGCGAGAGTAAGATTGGCGAGGGTTCGAAGCGAGGTGAAACGCCGGCTCTATCGCCATCTCCGGCCACGACTCAAAACTGCCGGAACGTAGCGAAATTGAGTCGGCCGCAACGTGATGCGCGCGGGAGGCGTCCGAATTCTTCGCGTTCCCGCGGCGACGACGCGCGGATAGCGCATGAACCGGAGCGGGACCCTCGGCATCCGGATGCGCGCGACCTTCTTTCAAAATCCGCTATCTGTGCGGGGCCCCGGGCGTCCGGGTGCCCGAGGCAACCAGCGACATCCTCGCCCTGGTCAAGGCCGCCACCCACGGCTTCCGGAAGACCTGGCGGGACGGGTGCCGCTATTCCAAGGCCGGCGTGGTCACCACCGACCTGATGCCGCTGGCGGCCACCCAGCGGGCGATGCCAGGCCTCGGCCAACTCGACCGCGAGATGGGGGCCGCCCTGATGGAGGCGCTCGATGCCTGCAACCGTCGCTTCGGACGAGGCGCCGTCGTGCCGGGGGCGGCCGGGTTCGCCCCGAAGCGCGAATGGTCGACCAAGTTCGAGATGAGGTCGCCGCGTTACACGACTAGGGTCGACGAGCTTCCGGTCGTGGCCGCTGCCTAATTTAATTTATGGATCCGCTGTCTTGGCCTTGCCTATCAGCAAGGCCGCGGTTGCTCCCTTCCTAGGAGACTTCGGTAATAGGCGAAGGCTTCGCCCTGCTGATTAATCCCGGAACACCATCATGTGCCTCAGATTTCGCATCCGTAGATGCTGCCATGCATTGCCATCTTCTCGTTGCCGTTACTCATTCTAATCGCAAAAAATGTCCTATCAGCCACCACCTCTCACCCCAGATGGACCAGAGCCTCCGCTCCTGAAGACCGCAGGATATCCCAAATCATCTGACGACGGACAACGCATGTGAATGGATCCGACTGCGGCGGTGGCGGCGCTCGATTTCCTGGCCCCTGGGTGCGACTGTCAGTACGAAAAAGCGCTAATAGGAACCCCGGTCCCGATGCCTCGCAAGACAGTGCGAATTCACTACAGGCGTTTTCTGAGGGGATCCGAGCCTGCAATCGATGCCTCTCTCGCTGCGTCGCTGAGCGCTTCATTCAGGCATCAGGTCGGTGGCATTTCTCTTTCTGATGACGTGCGCCTTAGGACATACGAGGATGCCGATCACGGGACCATCATCCTGAACAGCCTAAACCCATTTAAGAACGGCGATGTCTTCGGCGAGTTCGTCCGGATCGACCCTACCGCAAACATCACCTTGCTCGTTCAAAACGGGAAGTCAGCCGCGGAGCTTGAGGTCCGCGAGATGGCAAAGCCGAATGACGCCGAGGTGCTGAAGGGGATGAGCTTCTTCCTCATCCGCGGCGACCACGTCCTCGTGATCGAGCAGGACCTTACGAGTTCGATGATGGAACGCTACCTGCGCTGGCTGCTATGCGAAAAATGTCCCATCGCGCAGCGTAACGTACCGCTGAAGCTGATCCCGAAGTTGTTCCTCGACGAGAAGGTCGAGAACCTTAGGGATGTCTCCCTGGTCCGTCTCAAGCCAGCCCCGATGCTGCCACCCGGCTTCGACTTCGACGATGCGGACACAACCATTCACTCTGAGAAGGGCGTCTCCGCAACGACGAACATCATGGCAATACTTAGGGCGGCGAACTTCGATACCGCGCTTATCGACACCCTGATGCGGCGCAGCGGAGCTTCCCTGCAACTGAACCTCGACATTACCCTCAAAGCCGGCCGCAGCCGGTTCAAGCTTGAGGGTGAGGAAGCCATGGCGATGTTACGGCACGTGCCAGAAGACAATCTCATCGTGCTCGGCGACGGCGTACGTAAGAACCGAGGGAAACTTGAAAGGCTGGGCGATCAGGTGGATGTAGAACGTAAAGGGAACAAGATTGACAGGAAGGATGCTTGGAGAGCACTCCAGGAGGCAGCGGCCAGATATCGGGACGCTGGACTGATCGAATGACGTTGCGGTTTGCTGGTTGGGAGCTCTGCGTGTCTGCGCTTGCAGGAGTGGCGGCCGGCTTCGTCATGCCCGCCAACTTCTACGGCGAGGGAGCGGCCGAGATCGTTACGGTCCTCGGCTTCCTGATCGCAGCCTTCGTCCCCGCTATGGCGCTTGGCGCCACTGCGATCCGTGCGGGCGGGTTCTCGGTCAAGCGGATACGTGAGCTCGGGATTGCGATTGATCGCCAGATCAAGATCTTCGGTGGCCTGTTCCTCTACGCCCTTATGGCCTGTGCCGTGGTTGTTCTAGGAAAACTGATCAAGTGGACCCTGCCACCGCTCCCACCGGTCACGGCCGCGGGTTATTTTGTGAAAGTGGACCTTTCACTCGTATTTCCGGTGTTTCTGACGTTCGTGTTCGTCTTCCTGGGACTCCGGTCCGTTACGTTTATCGGGGGGATACTGAGCATCCTTAGCCTTACTACAAGCATCGCCGAGGATGAGGCACGGGTGCGGGACCGGGAGCGCGACCGCTCGGCCGTGGATGAGCTCGCAGCTTATAAAATGCCGGAGAGCTACGGCACCCGGATCGACCTACCCCACTAGGCTACGCACCTCAGCGACAGGCGCGTCTAATAAGCGGTCCACACCGACATGGCGAGGATCTCGAAGCGGCCTCCCTAGTCATTGGTCTCGGCGGTCGCCCCGTCCGGGATCACAGACATCGCGCCGGTCTGCGCCATGGGTGCCACGACGCCCCGGGTCGACCTGAAGAAGCCCTTCCGGGCCGGCGGACGCCATGCTGCGCACACGCAAGCATGCGGAATACGCTCGTCGGCACGCGGAAGCACACCGTCAGACCGTGTCCGCGATCCCGGACACGGGGTCGCCTCGCGGTGCCATGTCCGCGATTGCGGCGCTCAGGCGGCCATGCGGGTGCCGCCCATCTTGGCCGCGATGTGGGCGAGGTTGTCAGCCAACTTGGCGGCCATGAGCCCGGGGATGCGCGCCGCGGCCGCGTCGCACGCCTCCTGCCATGGCTGTTCCAGGATCGGCTTGTAGGTGGCCCGGTCGACGGCGAGGAACAGGATGCGCGGATGGTCGGTGTCGACCATTCGGCGGCCCACCCGGCGGCACGCCGGTACTTGGCGATGCCGACCGTCGAGATAAAGCGGTCGCGCCAGTCCTCGATGAGGGGGCCGACGTCTGAGCGAGCGGACTTTAAACGGATAGGCCGTGCCCGGGACGCTGCCCGGGCGGGCGTGGCGCGATCAAGGCTACGCGCCCAAGGTCCGCATGGCCATTTCAGGCACCCCTTGACGTTCGTGCCTGACGTGTAGGCAGCCGTTCCTCGATTGCCTGAAATTTGCGCACGTTCTTTTTATCGAACGAAACGTCCGCCGTCGTCGTGAGAGGCGTCCGAGGAGGTGATTTCAGGGCCTTGGGAGGGTTTCACACTCGGCCCCGGCGAACGACCTCTCCACGGTCTCGGCGGGCGTCGTGGTTCTTCGGTCACGACACGCTTCCCCTGCCTCGGGCCCCGTCGCGTCCGTCCCCGGCTGCCCGGCGTTAAGGGCTGTCTCTAGCGGATTTCTAGGTCGGGTGGGACAATCGTCAGGTCGCGTCGGGTCGTGCTGCCCCGGTGCCACCATTGGACCGCCGGCTTGTATCACTTCCCCGCCACAGCCTCCGTTCGCCTCGATCCGTTCGCGCCCATGCTGCGCCCGGAGGCCGAGCTCGTCGCCATGCGCGGCGAGTACCAGGCTCGCGTCAGCGCTTCTCCCCGCGGCGCCCATGCTCGCGCCCTCCACCCCGACCTGCCCGGCGTCAGGGGTAAGGTCAGCCTCATGCGGGTGTCCCAGGGCAGCGACGGGGAGCATCGGTGGGAGACCAAGGTCGTCTCCGTCTCCGAGCTCGCCACCTCGGACGCGTTGTTGTGGTGCACCCACATCAGCATGCAACGCTTCTACGGTGCCAGGGGCAGCACCAGCCTCGTGCAGCTTCAGAACCTGATCGCGGACGTCGACTGCCACGACAAAGCCGAGTTCCGCGGGCTCGCCCCCGAGGAGATGGCCGGCATACTGATCCAGCGCCTCAGGGATGCCGGGAAGCCTCTGCCGAGCTACATCGCCTTCAGCGGACGCGGCCTGCATTGTGTTTGGCTTCATCAGCCTCTGCAGGCGACCCCGGGGGTCACCGGACGGCATCGCGCGGTCCAGCGCTGGATGCACGGGCCGGCGGAAGGGAAGGCGTCCAAGACCGTCCGGACGAAAGGCGGCACGCGCCTCAATGACCCCGAGGTCATCGCCCATGAGGATACGATGGCGGCGGTCTGGCGTGTGTAAAGGGCGGACCAATTCCAGGCCGCTGTGGCGGAGTAAAACCAGGCCAATGGCGGCCGCAGCTTGAACGATGAAGGGGCCCGATCGGGCCCCTTCATCGTTTATCGCCGACCATGAGGCTCAAG
>NZ_VRUV01000286.1:0-5857 GCF_008039455.1 Methylobacterium sp. WL116 | reverse complement strand
GCGCCGGCCCGGCACACTGAAGCGACGCTGCGCAGCCCCGGCGCGGCCCCAGCCGAACCCGCGCGCACCGACGAGGCGTTGGCCCGATGAGCGATATCCTGCCCCTGCCGCGGCTCCTCGTGGAGCCGATCGTCCGCGCCGCGCTGCTCGAGGATCTCGGCCGCGCCGGCGACATCACCACCGATGCGATCGTGCCGCCCGACGCACGCCTGGACGGCGTCATCGCCGCCCGCCAGGACGGCGTGATCTCCGGCGTCGACGCCGCGGTGATCGCCTTCGCCCTGATCGATCCGGCGGTGCGGGCCGTGGTCGAGCGCGGCGACGGCGCCCGCGTCGCGCCCGGCGACGTGGTGATCCGGCTGTCAGGGCCGGCCCGCGCGATCCTCACCGCCGAGCGCGTCGCGCTGAACCTGCTCTGCCGTATGTCGGGCGTCGCGACCGCCACGGCAGGGCTCGTCGAGGCGGCGCGGCCGCACGGCAAGGCCTCGATCGTCTGTACCCGCAAGACCACGCCGGGCCTACGCGCGCTGGAGAAGCACGCGGTGCGCGCCGGCGGCGGCTCGAATCACCGCTTCGGCCTCGACGACGCGGTGTTGATCAAGGACAACCACGTGGCGGTGGCCGGCGGCATCGTCCCGGCGATCGAGCGGGCGCGCGCCCGGGCGGGGCACCTCGTCAAGATCGAGGTCGAGGTCGACACGCTCGACCAGCTTCAGGAGGCGCTTTCGGTCGGCGCCGACGCGGTGCTCCTCGACAACATGAACCCGGAGCAGCTCACCCGGGCGGTGGCGATGATCGACGGGCGTGCGCTTTCGGAAGCCTCGGGCCGGATCACCGCGGCGACCATCGGCGCGGTGGCTGCGTCGGGGGTCGACCTGATCTCCTGCGGCTGGATCACCCACAGCGCCGCGATCATCGATCTCGGCCTCGACGCCGCCTGACACCGGAACACCCGGACCGGCGGGCGCCTCGCGGCATCAGGCCTTGTGCCGCGACTGTCGGATCGGCATGGGAGGGCCGTCTCGTGGCGAGGCGAGGCGGTCCGGCAGCATCCGGCCCGGAAACCGGGTTGGGGTTCCATGACGGTCGGCGTATCGGACGACGTGGCGGAACGGGCGGCTTCGGCGGCCGGCGATCCGCCGATTCCCGGCATGCCGCCGCGTCCGGCCCGGCGGCTGCCGACCTGGACCTTCCTGAGGACCGCCGCGACCAACTCGCTCGCGGCCTGCGACGCCGAGCTGTTCGAGCGCCTGATCGTCCCGCGCAACTACTGGAGCCAGCAGGTCCTCTTCGTCAGCGATCCTGACGCGATCCGTCACGTGCTGACCGACCGGTTCGACAACTATCCCCGCGTGACCTCGATCCGCCGCCTGTTCGAGACCGATCTGCGCACCGGCACCCTGGCGAGCGAGGGCGAGGTCTGGCGGCGGCACCGCCGCGTCGCGACGCCGACGATCGATCCGCGCTCGATCCGTCCCGACATCCCGGCGATGCTGGATCTGGCCGGCCGCATCGCCGACGCGGTCGCGGCCGAGGGCTCGACCGCGCCGGTCGATATCGAGCGCTCGGTCGGAAGCCTCTCGACGCTGCTGTGGAACCAAGTGGTCACCGGCGGCGATCCCGCCGGGTTGCCGATCCTGCGCTGGCTCTCGAAGGTGCCGCACAAGCCGCGGCTGATCGACCTGATCCCGAAGCCGCCTTGGCTCGCGGACCGCCTCGTCCACCACCGCCGCGACCCGGCCCTGCCGCTGCTCGACGCCGACCTGCACGCGATGATCGCCGCACGGCGAGGGCCGGACTACGCCGGCCCGCACGACCTGCTGTGGCGCCTCGCCCACGGGCGCGACCGGCAGACCGGCGAAGGCCTGCCGGATGCGGAGGTGCGCGACGAGGCCGCGAGCCTGATCGCCGGCGGCGCGGCCTCCGTGCGAGCGCTGACCTGGATCTGGTACCTCCTCGCCCTGCATCCCGCCGTCGAGGCCCGCTTCCATGCCGAGCTCGACGCGGCGATGCCCGACGGCGTCGCGACCCCCGACGCCCTGGACAAGCTGCCCTATACCCGCCGCGTGCTCGACGAGGTGATGCGGCTGTATCCGCCGATCCCCGCCATCCTGCGGCAGGCCGCGGCGCGAGACGTCGTCGGCGGCCACCGGGTCCGGCGCGGTGCGATCATCGCCGTGATGCCGTGGATCGTGCACCGGCACCGAAAGCTCTGGCGCGATCCCGACCTGTTCGATCCCGAGCGCTTCACGGAAGGCAACGGCGTCGGCCGCCCGCGGCTCGCCTACCTGCCGTTCGCGACCGGCCCGCGGGTCTGCGTCGGGGCATCCTTCGCGCTGACGCAGATGCTGGTCGTGATCGCTGTGCTCGGGCGCCGCTTCCGCTTCCGCCTCGCCTCCGACGCGCCGGTGGTGCCGTTCGGCGCAATCAGCCTGCAGCCGAAGGGCGGCCTGCCGGTGCTGGTCGAGCCGCGCTGAGCCAAGCATCGACCTCCCGAAAAGGAAAAAGCGCGTCCCCGATCTTGAGGAACGCGCTTCGGAAGGTGGCCCGTGGTCTCAGGATACGGGCGAAGATCTCCTATCCGGTGCGGCAGGCATCCGTATCGGGGCATGGCGCCGAATAGACTACAAAGCCCGCGCGATGTCGCGGCCAGGACAGCGCTCGACCGGATGACGATCGGTTCGCGTCACGTCGCGGCAGGTCCTCATCTCGATCCCGCCGCACCGTCGCCGTATTCGGCAGCTGCCGGCAAAAGATGTTTCAGCGTTCGTTATCCACAGCGCGCGACCCGGCCACGTTCTCGCTTCGATACGGCAAAGCTGCCACAGTGTTGCCACCGTGTCACGGCGCGACGCGAACCATGGTGCGGCGCGGTTTCAGGCTTGGCTTTGGGCCGCGCTCGTTTACCCCTTGGCGAGACTTGGCACGGCATCGTGCCGAAGCGTCGTCCACCGCGTTCTCCACAACTTTCGCCTGCCTTTTGAGAGGCCTTGATGCGTCGTAACTTCGCCCTGATCGGGCTCGTCTGTGCGGCTGCCGCCTGGGCGGTGCCTGCACTCGCCTACGAGATCGACCCGTTGACCCGTCAGCCGCTGGACAACGCGCTGTCGGTGCGCGTGCGCCCGCAGGCGGTCCAGGCCGTGGCGGTCCCGACGGCCAACGCTTCGCTCAACGCAGCCGACCCAATGGCCTCCGCCGTCCCGCAGATGTCGGCGGTTCCGCGCGAGACCGTGGCCTATAACGGCCCGTACTCGGCTGGCACCATCGTCGTCTCCACCGCCGAGCGCCGCCTGTACTACATCCTCGGCAACGGCGAGGCCCTGCGCTACGGCGTCGGCGTCGGCCGTCCCGGCTTCACCTGGGGCGGCGTGCAGAACATCACGATGAAGAAGGAATGGCCGGATTGGCGCCCGCCGGCGACCATGCTGCGCCGCCGCCCCGACCTGCCGCGCTTCATGAAGGGCGGCATCGAGAACCCGCTCGGCGCCCGCGCGATGTATCTCGGCGGCTCGATCTACCGCATCCACGGCTCGAACGAGCCGGAGACCATCGGCACCGCCGTGTCCTCGGGCTGCATCCGCATGGCCAACGAGGACGTGATCGACCTCTACACCCGCGCCAAGGTCGGCACGAAGGTCATCGTCCAGCGCTGATCGGCCGATTGCCGGTCCGGAACGGGACGGTTGCAGAACGAGAAAGGCCGGCGGAGACGCCGGCCTTTCTCGTTTCGCTGGCGGGTTTCAATGGCAGCCGCACCCGCCGCCGCCGCATCCGCCCTTCGCGCCGGCGTCCTTGGGGGAGCCCCCCTTGATCGGGGCGACCTTCGCGGTCTCCCGGTCCAGGCCGCGCTCGGCCAGCTCGCTGAGGTAGGTCGACCAGCGGGCGTCGTACTCGCGGCCGAGCTCGTGCAGGTAGCCCCAGCCGAAGATGCCGGTGTCGTGCATGTCGTCGAAGCCGAGCTTGACCGCGTAGTTGCCGACCGGCTGGATCTCGAGGATCGCGACCGCGCGCTTGCCGCCGATCACCTTGCGCTCGGCCGGCGAGTGGCCCTGCACCTCGGCCGACGGGCTCGACACCCGCAGATACTCCGCCGGCAGCGCGTAGCGCCCACCATCGTCGAAGGCGATGTTGAGCACGCGCTTGTCTCCCGAAAGCCGGATCTCGGTCGGCCAGCGTTCCTCGGTCACGGTCGAACTCCCTTGCAACTTCTGAGGCCGGCGGCGCGTCTGCGTCCCTGCACGCGCTTGCCCACGGGCCTGCGTCCCATCATATGCGCATCCATGCTAGGTTCGTCATCCGATCGCCGCGCGGAAACTGCATCGCCGCCTTCAGAGTCCCGCATGGGCCATCAAAGCCACGTTCAGCCGGCGCCGCTGATCGACCCGTTCCAGCGGGCGATCACCTACCTGCGCATCTCCGTGACCGACCGCTGCGACCTGCGCTGCGTCTACTGCATGTCGGAGGAGATGAACTTCCTGCCCAAGCGCGACCTGCTCACGCTGGAAGAGCTCGACCGGCTCTGCGGGGTGTTCATCGATCGCGGCGTGCGCAAGCTGCGGATCACCGGCGGCGAGCCGCTGGTGCGTCGCGACATCATGCACCTGTTCCGCCGCCTGTCCCGCCATCTCGGCACCGGTGCTCTGGACGAGCTGACGCTCACCACCAACGGCACCCAGCTCGGGCGCTTCGCGGCCGAGCTCGCCGAGCTCGGCATCCGCCGGGTCAACGTCTCGCTCGATACCCTCGACCCGGAGAAGTTCCGGGCGATCACCCGGCGCGGCGACCTCTCCGTCGTGCTCGACGGCATCGCGGCGGCGCGGGCCGCCGGCATCAAGGTGAAGATCAACGCGGTGGCGCTGAAGGGCGTCAACGAGGACGAGATCGCCGACATGATCGCCTGGGCCCACGGCCTCGGCATGGACATGACGCTGATCGAGGTGATGCCGCTGGGCGAGGTAGACGGCGACCGCACCGACCAGTTCCTGCCGCTCTCGGTCGCCCGCGCGCGTCTCGAGCACCGCTACACGATGACGCCGCTGCCCGACCGCACCGGCGGCCCCGCCCGCTACGTCCGCGTCGAGGAGACCGGCGGGCGGCTCGGCTTCATCACGCCGCTGACCCACAATTTCTGCGAGAGCTGCAACCGTGTGCGCCTGACCTGCACCGGCAAGCTCTACATGTGCCTCGGCCAGGAGGACGCCGCCGACCTCCGCGCGGCGCTGCGCGCCTCGCCGGACGACGCGCTCGTGACGGCGGCCGTGGTCGAGGCGATCTCGCGCAAGCCGAAGGGGCACGACTTCGTCATCGAGCGCCAGCGCCCGGCCGCGGTGCCGCGCCACATGAGCGTCACCGGCGGCTAGGACCGGCCCGACCCCTCGATTCTCATCCCCACAACTCTCACGGTGAGGGGGTGAGCGGATATCCGCTTCCGGTATCCCGGCCGGGCGATCGCCTCCGTCGCGGTGCGGGGAGCGTTTGCCGCCATCGTCCGGACCGCTGCGGTCCTATTCCACGACGATGACGTGGTTCGGCAGCTCGTCCGGGTCGCCGCGGCCGGCCGGCACGTGACGCGCAAGCTCCGCTCCCATGCGTTCGACCGCGCGCAGAAGCCCGGCTTCCGCCTCGCCCTCGCGCAAGGCGGTGGTGAGGTCGGCGAGCGTCGCGGTCCAGTGCTCCGAGCCGACGCGATCCAGGATGCCCTGGTCGGCGACGATTTCGGCATGATGCTCGGCCAGCGACAGGTAGAGCAGGATCCCGGTCCGTCCGCGGGTCCGCTCCCAGACCGTGTCGGGGCCGACGGTGATCGAGAAGGCGCCGCCGCTCGCCGGGATCAGCGCAACCTCGCCGAGGTCGTCGC
>NZ_VRUV01000285.1:0-5905 GCF_008039455.1 Methylobacterium sp. WL116 | reverse complement strand
GGCGCTCGGCCTCGGCGGCCCGCTCTGCATCCTCGCCCTGCTCTGCCTGCGCGACCTCGTCCACACCCTGGGACACGACGAGGCGACGGCACTGGTCTTCTTGCGCGTCGCCATCGCCCGCACGGCTCTGGGCCGAGAAGCTCAGGGCGGCGACGAACCAGCCGAGGCCGGCGAGCGCCAACGCGCAGGCGGAGAGACCGAAGAAGGCTGCGCGTTCGAGGTCAAGCGGCGCCAGGCTCCAGCCCGGAACCAGGACGAAATCGTCGGCCGTGCGGGCGATGGCGACGCGCAAGAAGACCAGTGCCGTCGCCTCGTCGTGTCCCAGGGTGTGGACGAGGTCGCGCAGGCAGAGCAGGGCGAGGATGCAGAGCGGGCCGCCGAGGCCGAGCGCCAGCGCGACCGCGGCGCGCCAGGCGAGAACGATCGGATCAGGCTCCATGGCCGCTCACGTGATCGAAGGCTTTCGCATCGGCCGGTCCCGGGCGGCCGCCGGATCGCACGCCGCCTCCCAGCGCATAAGCGCTCTTCGGTCCCGCGAAAAGCGCGCCACCGCACGCTGCGCACGCCGGCGGAAAACGCGGCCAATCGCCCCCTGTCGCTCAGCTTGGAATTCTTCCATAGCGCGTGGCATCGGCCGGGCAAGAGCGAACCTCCGTCGCATTGCTTTGACGGTGCAGACCGGGTCAACCTTGCGGGACCGGGCTGCGGGCATGGCGAGGCAGGGTCGAACATCTTGGTGACGCTCTCCACCGACGACATGCGGCGGTCTCGGCGCCCGCGGGCCATCGCCTGATGGCGCAGCTGTTCTCGCCGGGCGCCGACGCGATCTACCGGCTCGCCCTGCTCACCGGCGTGGCGTGCCTTGCCGGCATCCCGATCGTCGCGGCGGGGATCGTGCGCTCGGATTACGTCACCGACGTCGGGGTCGCCCCGGCCCAGCCGGTGCCGTTCAGCCACAAGCATCATTCCGGCGAGCTCGGGGTCGACTGCCGCTACTGCCACACGACGGTGGAGACCCAGGCGACCGCCGGCATTCCGCCGACCCACACCTGCATGACCTGCCATTCGCAGATCTGGACCGGGTCCGACATGCTGAAGCCGGTGCGCGACAGCTTCGCGCGCGACGAGCCGCTTCAATGGGTACGCCTGAACAAGCTGCCGAGCTACGTCTACTACAACCACTCGGTCCATGTGACGAAGGGGATCGGTTGCTCGACCTGCCACGGCGACGTGACCAGCATGCAGATGACCTACCGCGCCAACGCCTTCGAGATGCAGTTCTGCCTCGACTGCCACCGCGATCCGGCGAAGTACGTCCGCCCGCAGGAGCAGGTCTGGAACATGACGTGGAAGCCGCCTGAGAATCAGGCGACCCTCGGGCCCGAGCTCGTCGCCAAGAACCACATCCGGGGGGGCGAGCGCCTGACCGAATGCGCGATCTGTCATCGCTGATGGGGACGGACCGCACATGACCGGGCATCACGACATCGGCGCGATCCGCGCGCGCCTGGCGTCCGGCGACGGGCCGGCCTTCTGGCGCAGCCTCGACGCGGTCGCCGACACGCCCGAGTTCCGAAGCTACCTGGAGGCCGAGTTTCCCGCCGCGGCGCGGCTCGCGGCCTCGCCGGAGCGGCGCGGCTTCCTGAAGCTGATGGCCGCCTCGTTCGCGCTTGCCGGATTGTCCGCCTGCGACTCGAGCGACGGGCGGCACTACGAGCTGCCCTACGTCAACGCGCCCGAGCGGATCCTGCCCGGCGCGCCGCTCAGCTACGCCTCGTCGGCGCTGCTCGACGGGTTCGCCAACGGCATCCTCGTCACCACCCGGAACGGCCGCCCACTGAAGATCGAGGGCAACCCCGACCATCCCTGGAGCCTGGGCGGCACCGACGTGCTGGCGCAGGCCTCGGTGCTCGGCCTCTACGATCCGTTCCGCTCGCAGGCGGTGCAGCATATCGGGCGGCCGAGTTCGTGGGCCGCCTTCCAGGGCGCGATGCTGGCGCAGATGCCGGCTTGGCAGGCGAAGGGCGGCGAAGGCCTCGCCCTGCTTACCGGCCCGGTGACCTCGCCGTCGCTCGAGGCCGAGATCGCGCGGATGCGGAAGACCTATCCGGCGATGCGCTGGTACGTCAGCGCAGGCGTCGCGCGCGACGGCCTCTACGAAGGAGCCCGGCGCGCCTTCGGCCGGCCGTTCGAGACGCTTCCCGAGTTCGCCAAGGCGCGAACCATCGTGTCCCTCGACGGGGACATGCTCGACCTCGGCCCCGGGCAGGTCGGGCTGGCGCGGCGCTGGAGCGACGCGCGAAAGGCATCCTACGCGGCCGGCAACCTCCTCACCCTTCACGCCGCCGCGGCGACGCCGACGCTGACCAGCGCCAAGGCGGACTACGGGATCGCGGTCGCCGCCACGCGGATGGAAGCCCTGGCGCGGGACCTGCTGAGCCTCGCCGAGGGCGGAACAGCACCCTCCGCCGACGACGCGTCGGCGGCTTGGCTCGAGCGTGCATCCGCTGCGCTGAACGCGGCCCGCGGCGCCGGCATCGTCACCACCGGGCTCAGCGGCTCCCCGGCGTTGCATGCCCTGGTCCACCGGCTCAACGGCGCCTTGGGCAACGCCGGCACGACGGTGCGGCACACCGCACCGGCCCAGGCGATCGGCGCCGGGACGCTCCGCGACCTCAGCACCGCCATGGCGGAGGGCTCGGTCGAGACCTTGATCGTGCTCGGCGTGAACCCGGTCTACGAGGCGCCGGGCGCCCTCGACTTCGCGCAGGCCATGGAGCGCGTGCCGCTGAAGATCCATGCCGGCCTCTACTTCGACGAGACCGCGGCCCATTCCGATTGGCACCTGCCGCTGGCGCATCCGCTCGAATCCTGGGGCGATGCCCGCTCCCTCGACGGCACCGTCGGCCTGATCCAGCCGACCGTCGCGCCGCTCTACAACGGCCGCGCCGCCAACGAGCTGTTGGGCTTCCTCGACCGGGGCACGATCGGCAACGGTCTCGATCTGCTGAAGCAGCGGATGCGCGGCGAATCCGAGACCGACGCCACGTTCCAGGCCCGCTTCGAGGAGGCCCTGCGCAGCGGCTTCCTGCCCGACAGCGCGGCCAAGCCCGAGACGACGGTGCTGACTGAGGCCGCCTCGGCGCCGGCAAAGCCTCCGGAAGCGCCGCAGGAGACCATCGAGGTGGTGTTCCGCCCCGACCCCACCATCTGGGACGGGACACTGGCCGATCTCGGCTGGCTGCAAGAACTGCCCAAGCCCCTGACGAAGATCGTTTGGGAAAACGTCGTCGGTGTCAGCCCGAAGCTCGCCGAGCGACGTGGGCTCGCCAACGGCGACATCGTGCGCATCGCCGCGGACGGGCGCGCGATCGAAGGTCCGGTCTGGATTACGCCCGGGCAGGCCGAGAACACGGTCAGCCTCGGGCTCGGCTACGGGCGCAACGTGCCCGACCACCTCGCGAAGGGCCTGGGATACGCTGCCAACGTGCTGCGGCCGGCGATGGACCCATGGCTGCTGGAGGGCGCGACGCTCGCCGCGACCGGCCAGCGCCGGATGCCCGCGACCACCCAGGATCTCGGCACGATGGAGGGGATGGATCTCGTCCGCGTCCAGCACCAGGGCGCGAAGCCGGTCGGCGATGCGAAGGCCTACGAGCTGGCCTCGTTCTACCCGAAGCCCGCAGCCGCAGAACGCGGCGCGGAGGCCGCCTGGGCCATGGCGATCGACCTCGATTCCTGCATCGGCTGCAACGCCTGCATCACCGCCTGCCAATCCGAGAACAACATCCCGGTCGTCGGGCGCGAGGAGGTCGAGCGCGGCCGATGGATGGGCTGGCTGCGGGTGGACCGCTACTTCTCGGGCACGCTCGATGCGCCCGAGACGCATTTCCAGCCCGTGCCGTGCATGCATTGCGAGAACGCACCCTGCGAGGTCGGCTGCCCGGTGGAGGCGACGCTGCACGACAGCGAGGGCCTGAACCTGCAGGTCTACAATCGCTGCGTCGGCACGCGGACGTGCCAGAGCTATTGCCCGTACAAGGTCCGGCGCTTCAACTATCTCGATTATACCGGCGACATGCCGGTGGTGGCGCAGCAGCAGCGCAATCCCGACGTGACGGTGCGCGCCCGCGGCGTGATGGAGAAGTGTACCTACTGCGTCCAGCGCATCGCCGCGGCCCGCATCGACTCCGCCAAGGACGCGCACGCGCCGATCCCGGACGGTGCCGTCGAGACCGCCTGCCAGGGCGCCTGCCCCACCCGCGCCATCACCTTCGGAAACCTCTCGGACCCCCGCAGCCGGATCGCCGCGGCGCGGGCGGACGGCCGCAACTACGCTCTGCTCGGCGAGCTGAACACGCGCCCGCGGACGACCTACCTCGCGAGCCTCGCGCCGCCGGCGAAGGAGGGCTGACGCCATGTCGGGAGCCACGCTCCAGCCACCATCCGGCACCGGCCTGATCGGCCCCGACGCGACGCTGCACGGCATCGGTCGCGCCGTCGCTTCGGTCCCGCTGACGCATCCGTTGAACCGCCGCTGGTGGATCGCCTTCGCCGGCGCGCTCGCCCTGCTCGGCCTGTTCGGCGGGGTGCTGTGCTACCTGCTCCTGACGGGCGTCGGCATCTGGGGGAACAACAACGCCGTCGTCTGGGCGCTCGACATCGCGAGCTACGATTGGTGGATCGGCGTCGCCAGCGGCAGCCTCCTCGTCTCCGCGGTGCTGCTCCTGCTCGGGGCGGAATGGCGCGGCGCCGTCAACCGGGTCGCCGAGACGGTCGCCTTGCTCTGCACCTGCGCCGCCGGCCTCTACCCGATCATCCATCTCGGCCGGCCGTGGTTCTTCTTCTGGAACCTGCCCTATCCGAACACCTACGACCTGTGGCCGCAGTTCCGCTCGCCGCTCCTGTGGGACGCGATCGACATCGTGTCCTACCTCGTGGTCTGCGTCAGCCTCTGGTACATCGGGTTGCTGCCAGACCTCGCGTCGTTGCGCGACCGCGCCGTCGAGGATGCGCTGGCGCAGGAGAAGGCCCACGGCCGCCCTCGGAAGCGGTCGCTCCTGAAGGCGCAGGCCTACGGGATCGTCGCATCGGGCTGGCGCGGATCGGCGGCGCATTGGCAGCTCTGGTCGCAGGCCTACCGCACCATCGCGCTGCTCGGCGTGCTGCTTGTGGTCTCGCTCCAGACCGGCGCCTCGGTGATGCTCGCGGGCTCGGTGATGCCGGGCTGGCACGACACGATCCTGCCGGTGACCTTCCTCGTCAACGCCGTGTTCTCGGGCGTCGGCGTCACCGCCGCGATCGTGGTGCTGATCCGCTCGGTCTACCGACTCGACGGGCTGATCTCGGCACGGCACCTCGAGATCCTCGCCCGGCTGATGCTCTGCCTCGGATGCGCCAGCCTGTACTGCTACGCCACCGAGTTCTTTTCGACGTTCCTGCACGGCGACCAGCAGGAACGCGACGTGCTGATCCGGCGGATAACGGGCGCCCATGCCTGGGCCTTCTGGACCGTCGTCGCGTGCCTGCTGATTCCGGCACAGGCGTTCTGGTCGGCCCGCCTGCGCCGGTCGCCGCTCGCGGTCGCGCTGATCGGCGTCCTGATCGCGATCGGCGCCTACGCCGACCACGTCATGGTCCTCGTGGTGACGCTGGCCCAGGATTTCCTGCCCTCCTCGCGGCTGGCCTACAGCGAGACGATCTGGGGCGTCGCCACCTTCGCCGGTTCCGTCGGCCTGTTCCTGACGCTGCTGCTGCTGTTCCTGCGCTACCTGCCGGCGGTCTCAATCACCGAAAGCCGTCGCCTGGCGCTCGCCGTCGTGCCGGCGGCGGCCGAGCGGAGGGCGGTGAAGGAGGCCGAGGCGCGGCCGCTTGCCAGCGAGCGGGACGGGACGGAGGACGCGCC
>NZ_VRUV01000284.1:0-5928 GCF_008039455.1 Methylobacterium sp. WL116 | reverse complement strand
CCCTGGCGCTCGCGCCGCCGGGCGCCGTGGTCGCGCCCCTGGCGCTGGCCTTTCCGACGAGCGTCTTCCGGCCCCGCGATCGTTCGGCCCTGCGCCGCAGACTCGGGCTTCCCGCCGACGACCTGCTGATCCTGGTCTCGGCGGTGGTGCTCGACGGACCGGACAAGAACGTCGGCGATCTCGCGGATGCCCTGCGCCGCGTCGCCGGTCCCGGCGTCGGCTTCGTCGCGATCGGCCGGCTCGACCATCCCGCGCGCCTCGCCCTGCCGAACCTGTTCGCGCCCGGGCTGATCGCCGACGAGGCGCACCTGGCCGCCTGGTACGGCGCCTGCGACCTGCACGTCACGGCGAGCCGGCTCGAGACGCTGGGGCAGACGCCGATCGAGGCCGGCCTGTGCGGAACGCCGACGCTGGCCTATCGCACCGCCGGCCTGACCAGCTCGGTGATCGACGGCGTCTCCGGGCGGCTCGTCCCGGTCGAGCCCGGCGCACTGGGCGATGCCCTCGTCGAGCTCGTCGCCGATCGCCAGGCGCTCGCCCGGCTCGGCGCCTTCGCACGGATCGCCTTGGAAAGCCGGTTCGGCCCGGCTTCCTGCGCGATCTCGCTCGACCGGGTGTTTCGCGAGCGCGGCCTGCTGCCGCCGGACCGGGGCCGCCTGCGCTTCGCGCCGGCGCTGCTCGGCCATTTCCCGTTCGCCGCGATCCCGGCTGCGGCCGCCACCGGCCTCGTCGCCGCGCCGTCCAACCCGCTCGTCCGCGGGCTGCGCCGCGCCAAGCAGCGCCTGCTCGGGCGCCGCCTGCCGCCCTGGGCGCGGCGCGGCCTGTACTGGGCCGTCCGGCTTCGATCGCTCGGCGGAGCCCGGTGATGCGCGGCCCGATCTACCTCGACCAGACCCATGTCCGCGGCCACATCACCGGCATCGAGCGGGTGGCGCTCGACCAGTTCACGCCGGCGATGCTCGGCGGCGCGGTCCGGCCCCTGCGCAGCCGCAGCATCCCGGGGATGATCCTCGCGCAGCAGCTCGGCCTGCCGCTTCACGCGGCGCGGGAGCCCGAGGCGCAGTTCGTGATGGCCGGCTTTCCCCCCGGCCCGCTGATGGCGCCGTTCGCGGAGCGCTGCATCCTCTGCGTCTACGACACCTTCCTCCTCGACCGGCCGGAGGATCTCGCCTGGAAGAGCCGGCTCTACATGGCGCCGGCGTTCCGCTACGCGATGCGCTGGGGTCGGCGCTTCCTGGTGATCTCGCGCAAGACCGGCGCGGATTTGCGCCGTCACTGCGCCGACGACGCCCTCGTCGCCCTGCTGCGGCCGGCGGTGCGCGACGTGTTCGGCCTCGACGGGCTCCCCGGCCCCGCCGCCTATCGGCCCGAGGCGCCGCTGCGCATGCTGGCGATCGGCACGATCGAGCCGCGCAAGGATTACCCGGCGGCGATCGCGCTCGCGGCGGCGTTGAACCGCGCCGGCGTGCCGGCCGAGCTGCACATCGTCGGCCGCCTCGGCTGGGGCCGGCACGCCTTCCTCGACGATCCGCCGCCCTTCCTCACCTGGCACGGCTATGTCGGCGACGATGCGCTGCGCACCCTCGCCGCCAGCGCCCACCTTCTGCTCTCGACTTCCAAAGCCGAAGGCCTCGGCCTGCCCCTGCTCGAGATCCAGCATGGCGGCCTGCCGGTGGTCGCCTCCGACGACGCGGTGTTCCGCGAGGTGCTCGGCGAATCCGGCCTGTTCCTCCGCCCGGGCGATCCCGAGGGCGCCGCCTCGGCGCTGATCCAGGCCATCCGGTCCGGCCGCTTGGCGGAAGCCGCGGCCGACGCGCGGGCAAACGTCGCACGATGGAATCGCTTGGCCGCGCGCGACGCGGAGGCGTTCCGCGGCTACCTCGCCGAGGGCGTGTCGGCCTACGGGCCAGACAACCTCGTCGCGCCCGATGGGGTCGCGCCCGATCCGGTTATCCCCAAGCGGTGAGGCGGACTACGTATTGAACGTCGCGCCGACGGATCGTTAAGCATGCCACGCTGTCTCGTCTTGAAGAGACGCTGTTCGCCCCCGTTTCCAAGGCATTGGGAAAGATTTTGCGGCAACCAGAGAGCGCAACCTGCGGTCCGCAGATTGCGGAGACGTCATCGAACACCGCCATCGCCGGGCGCTTCCGGTTCAAGGTGGCACGGGAACGCTCCGAAACGGGATCGTTCCTGGAAACCGTCGGGCAGGTGAGGGACAGAGACCGATGTTCGATTTCTCGACCCCCGTCCGCGGCGAGCCCGTGGAGGTGACGCTGCCGCCGCGCTTCTCCGATCGGGCCGACCCGGGCACGATCCTCCGCCGCCTGTGGCGCGGAGCGAGCTTCATCGTGCTGGGCGGCCTGTTCATGGTCGCCGCCGCCGTTGCGCTGCTCGGGCTGCTGACCCCGGTCTACACCTCCAGCATCCAGATCCTGGTCGATCCCTCCGATCTCCGCGTCGTCGACAACGACGTCAGCGCCCGCACGCCTCAGGCCGACAGCGGCGTGTCGCTCGCCGAGAGCCAGACCAAGGTGATCCAGTCGGACAACGTCCTGCGGCGCACGGTCGAGAAGCTCGACCTCGATCGCGACGACGAGTTCGCCAAGCCCGAGTCCGACAACCCGACGATCGTCTGGCTGCGCACGGCGCTCGGCATGCTGCCGCCGCCCGGCAGCCGCGACCCGGTCAACGTCGCCGTCGACACCCTGCAGACCAAGCTGACCGTGCGCCGGGCCGAGCGCACCTTCGTGATCGACGTGCTGGTGCAGTCGCGCGATCCGGAGAAGGCGGCAAAGATCGCCAACGCCATCGGCGACGCCTACTTCGCCGAGGAGGCCAGCGCCCGCACCGAGGCCGCTCGCCGCGCCTCGGACGCCCTCAACGGCCGCCTGTCGAGCCTGCGCCGCGACGTCGAGCTCGCCGAGGGCAAGCTCCTGAAGTACCGCGAGGACAACAACCTCGTCGCGTCGAGCGGTCGCCTGCTGACCGACCAGCAGCTCGGCGACCTCAACCAGCAGCTCGTCACGGCCCAGATCAAGACCGCGGAATCGCGCTCGCGCCTCGAGCAGGCGCGCAAGATGAAGGCCGGCGACGCCAGCACGGCGCTGCCGGAGATGCTGCAATCGCTCGAGATGCAGGCGCTCCGCCAGCAATACGCGACGCTCTCGCGCAACACCGCCGAGCTTGCGACCCGCCTCGGCGAGCGCCACCCGGCGATGGCCGAGCAGTACGCCCAGCAGCGCGACCTCCAGCGCCTGATCCAGCGCGAGAAGGAGCGGATCATCGAGACGACGCAGAAGGACTACGATCGCGCGGCGGCGAGCGAAACGGCGATCCGCAAGAGCCTCGACCGGGCCAAGGCCGAGACCGTCACCAGCGATCGCGCCAATGTCGGCCTGCGCGAGCTGGAGCGGACGCTCGAATCCCGCCGCGGCGTGTACGAGACCTATCTCCGCCGTTCGCGCGAGGCGAGCGAGCAGGAGCGCCTGAACAGCATCAACGTCCGCATCATCTCGCCGGCGGTCCCCGCCCGCACCCGGACCTGGCCGCCCTCGCCCAAGGTGGTGCTGCCGCTGGCCCTGCTCGTCGGGATGATGCTGGGCGTGGCCATCGCGCTGTCGCTCGGCGCCGCCCGCGACCGTCGCAACGACCGCAACGAGCGCCGCGCCGCGACCGTGCCGCCCCGGAGCTTCCGAGCTGCCGATGCTTGAGGCGGGACAGGCGCAGGCCGAGGAGGACGGCGCGGTGAAGGTCGCCGGCTTCGCCATTCACCCCGCGATGCCGCGGCCCCGGGCCGTCCGCGGGACGAGCCCTCGCCTCGAACCCGGCCATGCGGCCGGCGCCACGCCGGAAACTCCCATGGATCGCCGCAGCGAGGCCGGCAGCGCCTGGCGCGTGCGGATGTTCGGCCACGACTTCGCCGCCGGTCCCGCAGCTGGGATCCTCGCCGCCTCGGCGATGCAGCCGTCGGCCGGGCCGCGCCTCATCGTCACCGCCAACATCGACCACATCGTCCTGCTCTCGGAGAACGCCGCCTTCCGGCAGGCCTATGCCGGCGCCGTCGCGCGGACGCTGGACGGCACGCCGCTGGTCTGGCTCGCGCGGCTGCGCGGCCAGCCGGCCGCCCGCGTCACCGGGCACGACCTCCTCGCGCACGCGCTGTTCGCCCGGCCGGTCGAAGGCCGCCGCGTCTTCCTCGTCTGCTCGCGGGACGCGGTCGCCGAGGCGATCCGCGACCGGCTCAAGCGGTCCGGCTATGACGCGGATGCCGTCGCGACCTGCGTGCCGCCCTTCGGCTTCGACGACGACGCGGAGTACGGCCGCGCGCTGTCGGCCCGCATCCGCGAGCACGGCACCACCCTGCTGGTCATGGGCGTCGGCGCGCCGCGCTCGGAGGTCTGGGTGACGCGCCAAGGTGCGGCCCTCGGCACGCCGCTCGTGCTGGCGGTGGGCGAGGCGGTCAACGTCGCCGCCGGGCTGGTGCCGCGAGCGCCGGTGATGCTGCAGCGTGCCGGGCTCGAATGGGCGTTCCGGTTCGCCTTCGCGCCGCGACGGCTGTTCCGGCGCTACTTCGTGCGGTCGTGGCGCTTCCTCGCGCTCCTGCGCGGCGAGATCGGGAGCCGGGACGCGGCCTGACGCGCCGCTTCGCGGCTCCGCGGGTTCAGGCGGACGCGAACAGGTGCGGGTGCCGCAGGCGCAGCGCGAAGACCAGGGTCAGCGTCTTCATGTCCGCGATCTCGCCGGCGTCGCTGCGGCGGGCGAGGTCGTCGAGCGCCACCTCGTGGACGGTGATCGCCTCGTTCCCCTCAACCAGCCCGCCGCCCGGTCCCGACCGGTCGGCCGCGCCGAAGGGGGCGAGGAACAGGTCCATCCGCTCGGTCGAGATGCCCGGCGCGGTCCAGGCGCTGACCACCCGCTCGAGCACGTTCAGGTCGACGCCGGTCTCCTCGTAGGCTTCGCGGCGGGCGCCGTCCTCCGGGTCGCCCTCGTCGAGGATGCCCGCCGGGGTCTCGAGCATGTCCAGCGGGCCCTCGGCGAAGAACACCGGGGCGCGGAACTGCGAGACCAAGAGCGCGACGCGGCGCGTCGGATCGTAGGGCAGCACCGCCACCGCGCGACCGTGATCCTCGATCTCGCGGGTGATGCGGGTGCCGTCCGGCATCGTCACCTCGGCGACGAGGAACCGGGCCCAGCCGTCATGAACGAGGCGTGTCCCGCGGATGATGGGTACCATGCCTGTGGATCTTCCTACCCGAGTCGCGTCGAGGCCGTTCTAGGCAGGCGATCGTTCAGGAATGAGGCGGCTTCGCGGAGTCTCCGGGGCAGGTGCCGGGGCCGCGGCGGATCGAGAACCGGGTCGCCGTGCCGATCCGGTCCCAGGCTTCGACGGTGTCGCCCTCCTCGCGCACGAGGTTCGGGATGTCGAGGCAGGCCAGCGGATCGGTGCAGGTCACCCGCAGCAGCGTGCCCGGCGGCAGGCGGCGCAGCGCCTTGCGCGTCCGCAGCACCGGAAGCGGGCACTTGAGGCCGGCGAGATCGAGGTCGATCGGTGGTGCGTCCGGCATGCGAGAACCCCGGCGACGGGGACGCCGTCGCCGGGGTCGATAGACCGGATCGATGCGGCTTGTCAGCCGGGCGAAGCGGCCGGCCGTGACCCTGGCGCGTGGCGAGGAAGCGGTGCGGGTCGCCCGCCCGATTACGGGAACCGGCAATGGGTGAAGGCGGGGTCGACCGAGCGCTTCCACGGTCCCTCGTAGTCGGCGAGGCGGTCCTCGGCATGCGAGCGCCCGGCCGCCACGATCGCCTCCAGCGGCTGCAGGTAGATCGTCTCGTCCCGTCCCGAGCCGTCGCCGGGGTCGATAGACCGGATCGATGCGGCTTGTCAGCCGGGCGAAGCGGCCGGCCGTGACCCTGGCGCGTGGCGAG
>NZ_VRUV01000283.1:0-5939 GCF_008039455.1 Methylobacterium sp. WL116 | reverse complement strand
CTGTTCGGCGGCGCGGTCGTCGCCCTGGTGCCGGTGGCGCTCCGCGACGCGCCGGCGATCGGCATCCTCGGGCCGGCTTGGATGTTCGCCGTGGTGTGGTCGACCGACGTGGTGGCCTACTTCACCGGCCGGACGCTCGGCGGGCCGAAGCTGATGCCGCGGGTGTCGCCGAAGAAGACGTGGTCCGGCGCGCTCGGCGGGCTCGCTGGCGCGGTGGTCGCCGGTCTCGCGGTCGTCGCGCTCGCCCGGGCGCAGGGCTGGAGCCCGCTCGCCGAGACCGCCCTCGTCTGGGTCGGGCTCGCCAGCGCCGTCGCCTCGGTCCTGAGCCAGGGCGGCGACCTCGTCGAATCGGCCCTGAAGCGCCGCTACGGCGTCAAGGATTCCGGCAAGTCCATTCCGGGCCATGGCGGGGTGATGGACCGGCTCGACGGGTTCTTCGCGGTCGCGTTGCTCGCCGGCCTGTACCTGATCCTGCGCCGCCTCGCGGCCTGACGGAGTTTTTCGCCGTGACCCACACCGTCACCATCCTGGGCGCCACGGGCTCGATCGGCCGCTCGACCACCGACCTCCTCGCCCAGCACCCGGATCGCTTCCGGGTGGGCGCGGTGGTCGGCGGCCGCGATGCGGCGGTAGACCTCCGCCAGGATCGCGCGCGGGTCGTCGCCGGCGGCGTAGGCCGCGTGCAGGGCGGGAATCGTCGGGAACGGGGGCATGGCGTCTCGCGGTGGTGCTTCTCGAAAGCGATCCCATCCCGCCCCGCGTCCCGAGGCGCCCGCCCCGGCGGGCCTCGAAGGCGGGCTCCTTCGAGGCCTCCGCTCGGCTGCGGCACCTCAGGACGAGGGGGGTGGGAGCGTCGGCGCTACAATCCGGCCAGCCGCGCCGCCGTCCGGGCGATCGCGCCCTCGGGGTCGACCAGCGCGTCGAGCACGGTGAAGTGGTTCGCGCCCGTCACCGGGATCAGCGGCCCGTCCAGCCCCAGGGCGCGGCGGGCGGCGTGGTAGGCGTCCGACTGGCGCCGGAGCTCGGGCAGCTCGTCGGCGCCGTACAGCACCGCGACGGGCGGCGCGCCCGGGCTCAGGTGGCGGATCGGCGAGAGCGCCGCGATCTCTTCCGCGCTCAGGCTCAAGGCGTCGTTGAGATTCGTGCCGGCGATCGGCGCGAGGTCGAAGAGGCCGCTGATCGCGAGCCCGGCATCGGCCCCGTCGGCGACCTGCGCGGCGAGGTGCCCGCCGGCCGACCAGCCGGAGACCACGAGCCTGCGCCCGCCGCCATCGGCGCGCAGCAGCGCCAGGGCGGCGCGGGCCTCGGCGACGATCGCGGTCAGGCTCGCCTCCGGCGCCAGGGTGTAGCCGACCAGCGCCACGTCGAGCCCGAGCGCCAGCGGCCCCTCGGCCATGCAGGAGAACCCGCGCCGGTCGTTGCGCTGCCAGTAGCCGCCATGGAGGAAGGCCAGCATCGGCGCGCTCGGCTGCCCGCAGCGGAACACGTCGATGCGCTGGCGCTCGCCCGGCCCGTAGGCGAGGTCCAGCGCCTCGGCATGGCGCTCGCGGAACGCGGCGCTGCGCGCGCGCCAGCCGGCGACGATGGCGGCGCTGTCGGCCACCGCACCGGAATTGTCGTAGGCCCGGCTCAGCGCCGCGCGGTCGAGGTCTTGCCAATCGGTCGTCTCGGGCATGGTCGCCGGCCTCTGGTTTGCGATCGTGCTCAGGCCGCAGCCGTTCGATCAGGCGCCAGGCCCTCCGAAGCAGGCGCGGGCCCCCTCTCCCGGGCGGGAGAGGGCTGGGGTGAGGGATGAGAACCGTCCGGAGAGGTCACGCCCCTCACCCCCACCCTCTCTCCCTGGGAGAGGGGGCCGCGTCGCGGCTCCGAGACGGATACGATCCTCGCTGCCGCAGCCACCTCAGGCCGCCTTCGGCGCATGGTGGCTGTGGAGCTGGGCCGAGAGCATGCGGCGCACGTCGTTGAAGGCGGGGCTCGACACGTCGCGGCGGCGGGGGAGGTCGATCGCGTGCACCGCCTCGATCCGGCCGGGGCCGGGCGACATCATCACGATGCGGTCGGCGAGGAAGATCGCCTCCTCGATCGCGTGCGTCACGAACAGCACGGTGAGGCCGGTGCGGCTCCACAGGTCGAGCAGCTCGTCCTGCAGCCGCTCGCGGGTCATCGCGTCGAGCGCCCCGAACGGCTCGTCCATCAGCACCACCTCGGCCTCGTTGGCGAGCACGCGGGCGATGGCGACGCGCTGCTTCATGCCCCCCGAGAGCTGGTGCGGGTAGGCGTCGGCGAAGGCCGCGAGGCCGACGAGGTCGATGTAGCGGGCGGCGGTGTCGCGCACCTCCGCGGCCGGGCGGCCCCGCGCCTTCGGGCCGAAGCCGATGTTGTCGCGCACGCTGAGCCAGGGGAACAGGCCGTAATCCTGGAACACCATCCCGCGGCTCGGGCCCGGGCCGGGGATCGGCTTGCCCCACATCAGGGCCTCGCCGCCGGTGGCCGCCTCGAAGCCGGCCACGATCCGCAGCAGGGTGGACTTGCCGCAGCCCGAGGCCCCGAGCAGGCAGACGAACTCGCCGCGGCGCACGGTGAGGTTGGCGCCGCGCAGGGCCTCGGTGCTGCGCCCCTGCGAGCGGTAGGTCTTGGAGACGTCGCGCACCTCGACGATCGGCAGGGTCGGGTCAGCCATCCGAGGATCTCCGGTTCTCAACCATGCGCGGGGCTCCACGCGAGCAGGCGGCGCCCGATCTCCATGACGATCCGGTCGGAGACGAACCCGGCGACGCCGATCACCACCATGCCGCAGATGACGATCTCGGTGCGGGAGAGCTGGCGCGCCTCCATGATGATCGCGCCGAGACCCGTCTGCACCCCGGTCATCTCGCCCACCACGATGACGACCCAGGCGAAGCCGAGGCCGAGGCGCAGGCCGGTGAAGATCGAGGGCAGGGCGGCCGGCAGCACGACGCGGGCGAACTGCGCCGTCCCCGTGCATCCGAGCATGGCCGCGGCCTCGAACAATCGCGGCTCGACCGAGCGCACGCCGAAGATCGTGTTGACGAGGATCGGGTAGAACGCCCCGAGGAAGACCAGGAAGTAGGCCGAGCGCGGCCCGAGCCCGAACAGGATCATCGCCAGCGGCAGCCATGCGGTGACGGGCACCGGCCGCAGGATCTGGAAGGTCGGGTCGAGCAGCGCCCGCATCAGCGGCACGCGTCCGATCAGCAGCCCGAGCGGCAGGGCGGCGGCCGCGGCCAGCGCGAACCCGCCGAAGACGCGGGCGAGCGAGGCGGCGAGATGCGTCCACAGCGTGCCGCTGAAGGCGTCGTCGTTGATCCCGCCGACGGCCAGATCCCGCATCTCGGTCCAGACCTCGGCCGGCGGCGGGATCAGGCTGTAGGGTCTCCCGACGGTGGCGAGGTGCCAGACCAGCGCGAGCGCAACGGGGAGGGCGAGCGCGAGGGCGGGCGCCGTCAGGCGCCGAAGGATGTTCACAGCGAACGAGGCCCGGTCGCGATGGCGTGGGGCGCGGGTCCCCCCTCCCGTTCGGGAGGGGGACAGGGCGAGGGGCATGACCTCTCCGGACAGACCGGACCCCTCACCCCAACCCTCTCCCGAACGGGAGAGGGGGAGCGCCGCGTCGCCGGCGGCGGCCGATCCGGCCTCCGTCGCTGCCATCGCGCTCATGTCACGCGTCCCGCATCGCGTCGACGAAGGTGGTGTCGATGAAGCCGGGCTCGGGCAGGCGCTTGATCTGCTTGAGGGCGAGCATGTGCTGGGCGTAGGCCTCGGCCTTCTTGACCTCGTCCGGGCCGAGCTGCCACGTCAGGTCGACGTTGGGGGCCGAGATCGCCAGCGCCTCGCGCTTCTGGCCGAGCTTGGCCACCGCCATGTCGATCATCGCGTCGCGGTTCTTGGCCGCGAACTCGGTGCCCTTGCGGTGGATCTCCAGCATGGTGCGCACGAGGTCCGGCTTGCTCGCGATCGTGTCGCGGTGGGTGCCGAACACCATGTTGAGCGAGCCCATCGCGGTGCCGTAGGGGTACTCGACGAGCTGGCCGACGCCGCTCGACAGGCTGACGCCGGGGGCGGGCTCGGCGCCGACATAGGCGTCGATGTCGCCCCGCGCCAGGGCGATGTGCATCTCCGAGAACGAGATCCGCACCGGCACGATGTCCCGGATCGACAGCCCCTCCATCCGCATGCGCTCGAGGGCGAACACCTCCTGCGTCGAGCCGGGCCACAGGGCGACGCGCTTGCCCTTGAGGTCCTTGATCGCGCGGATGTCGGAATCCTTCCTGGAGATGATCGCCATGCCGCCGTTGCAGGTCGAGGCGATCACCGTCAGCGGCTCGCCAGCGGCCGCGCCCAGCGTCGCCGAGGCGATGCCGAAGGTGCCGAAATCCACCGACTTGGTGACCACCGCGTTCTTGCACTCGGTCGGGCTCTCGAACGGGATCACCTCGACCCGGGTGCCCGCCGGCGTGAAGCGCTCGTAGAAGTACGGCGCGATCGAGTGGATCAGCTTGAGCGAGCCCATGCGGATCGTCACCGGCTCCGCCGCCCGGGCGACGAACGGGGCCGAGACCAGCCCGGCCCCGAGGCCGGCGAGGAGGGTGCGGCGGTCGATCATGGCTTCACTCCGGGGTCGGCGACGAGTTGAAGCCTAGCTGCGCCGACCGTTGCAAACGAGTGCTCGTTCGGGATCGTGCCGTTGCGGTTCGGGCAACGGGTGGCCTAGGCTTGCCGGAGCGGGTTGCAGGACCCGTGCCCGAAGCGGGTCTTGGCGATGAAGCACACCCGGACGCTGGCCTGCATCGCCGAGATCGCCCGGAGCGGCTCGATCCGCCGGGCGGCCGAGCGCCTGAACATCGCGCCCTCGGCGCTGACCCGTCAGGTCCAGGACATCGAGTACGAGCTCGGCACGCCGATCTTCGAGCGGCTGGCGCAGGGGATGCGGCTCAACGCGGCCGGCGAGCTGCTGGTCCGGCACGCGCGCGACCAGCTCGCCGACCTCGAGCGGGTGCGCTCGCAGATCGCCGACCTCTCCGGGGTCCGGCGCGGGCACGTGGCGCTCGCCTGCAGCCAGGCCTTCGTCACGGAGGTGGTGCCGGAGGAGGTCCAGGCCTATCGCGCGCGGTTTCCGCTGGTCGGGTTCACGGTGCAAATCCGCGACCACGTCCAGGCGGTGGCGGCGCTGACCGCGTTCGAGGCCGACCTCGCCCTGGTGCTGCAGCCGCCGCCCTCGGCCGACCTGCACGTTTTGTATTCCTGCCGCCAGCCGCTCTGCGCGCTGATGCGGGCCGGCCATCCCCTCGCCCGCGAGACCGGGCCGGTGCGCCTGCGCGACTGCCTCGCCCACGCGATGGCGCTGCCCGACCGGTCGCTGGCGATCCGCCTGCACCTCGAGCAGGCCCTGGCGCGGCGGGGGGTGCCGCTCGGGCCGGTGGTCGAATCGAGCTCGCTCGAGTTCCTGCGCAACCTCGTGCTGCGCGAGGAGGCGGTCAGCCTGCAGGTGCCGAGCGGCATCCCCGACGATCCCCGCCTCGTCAGCCGCCCGATCGACGGGCGCGACCTCGACCCGATGGTGATGATCCTCGGGCAGCTGCGCGGGCGCCTGCTGTCCGTCGCCGCGGCGAAGTTCGCCGACCAGCTCACCCAGAGCCTCGACCGGCGGCAGGCGGGGGCCTGAGGCGCGGGAGCGAAACCGCGCCCGCCGACTTTCCCGTGCGGGCCAACTAGGACAGCGACGCCATGAAGACCGACCGACGCCTGATCTACGCGAGCGAGAACGGCGACCGCTGGTGGCTCCGCCGCGCCGACGGCGCCGAGGCCGTGATCCTGCACGAGCCGAACGCGTCGTCCGGCGGCCGCACCTCCGAGACCGCGATCGGCGCCTTCCTGCGCGCCGGCGCGGGCGGGCCGGAGCACCGGGCCCTGCTCGACCT
>NZ_VRUV01000282.1:0-5960 GCF_008039455.1 Methylobacterium sp. WL116 | reverse complement strand
CGCAGGCCCTGGTCGCGCCCTGGCTCGACCGGCCGGCCGACACGATCCGCGTCGTGCTCGGGCCGCAGGACGACGCCTTCGCGGCGGACCAGATCGCGGCGTTCCTCGACGGCCCGTGGACGGTCGCCGGGCGCGGCGACCGCATGGCCTGCTTCCTCGACGGCCCGCGCCTGACCCATGCACGCGGCCACGACATCGTCTCCGACGGCATCGCCATGGGCGCGATTCAGGTGCCGGGCGAGGGGCTGCCGATCGTGCTGATGGCCGACCGGCAATCGACCGGCGGCTACCCGAAGATCGCCACGGTGATCGGCCCCGACCTCGGGCGGCTCGCCCAGGCCCAGGCCGGCACGCGGCTGCGCTTCGCCGCGGTCTCGATCGCGGACGCCGTCGCGGCCCGCAGGGCGGAGGCCGCGTGCCTCGCGCCCGAGATTCGGGTGGAGCCGGTGGTCCGCACCGCATTCCCGTCGGAGCTGCTGCTTGGGCTCAACCTCGTGGACGGCGTCGTCGACGCACGTGGGTGATCGCTTAGGCGGTTGGACGAAGACTTGCTTGGGCGCAGCCGCATGGATCTCGATACGATCAGCTCGGTCCTCACCCCGCGGGAGCCCGGCTCGCTGCCGGGCTGGCGCGCGGGCGACGCGTGGCTCGCCGGCGGCACCTGGCTGTTCTCGGAGCCGCAGCCGCATCTCGCGCGGCTGATCGACCTCACCGCCCTGGCGCTTCCGCCGAGCGCGGCGACCGAAGCGGGCTTGAGCCTGTCGGCCACCTGCACGATCGCCGAGCTGGACCGGATCGAGCTGCCGCCCGCCTGGATCGCCGCGCCGCTCGTCGGGCAGAGCTGCCGGGCGCTGCTCGGCTCGTTCAAGATCTGGAACCGGGCGACCGTGGGCGGCAACCTCTGCCTTGCGCTGCCCGCCGGGCCGATGATCGCGCTCGCCGTGGCGCTCGACGGCGTCTGCACCATCCGCACCGGCGCGGGCGGCGAGCGCCGGATGGCGGTGGCCGAGTTCGTGCTCGGGCCGCAGGCGACCGCGCTCGCCCCGGACGAGGTCCTGCTGCGCCTCGACATGCCGGCCTCGGCCCTCAAGCGGCGCGCGGCCTTCCGCCGGATCTCGCTGAGCCCGAACGGCCGCTCCGGCGCCCTGCTGATCGGCACGCGGGACGCCGACGGCACGCGCGTCGTCACCGTCACGGCCTCGACCCGCCGCCCGGTGCGCCTCGTCTTCCCGGCGCCGCCGAGCGCCCGCGACCTCGCCGACGCGATCGCAACGCGGATCGACGACGCGCTCTGGTACGACGACGTGCACGGCGCGCCGGATTGGCGCCACCACGTCACCGGCCTGCTCGCCGAGGAGATTCGGGCCGAGCTCAGCGAGGGCGCATGAGGATCGTCGTCAACGGCCATGCCGAGGAGGTGGCGCCGCGTCCCGGCCAGTGCCTGCGCACGCTGCTGCGCGAGCAGGGCTGGTTCGGCGTCAAGAAGGGGTGCGACGCCGGCGATTGCGGCGCCTGCACGGTCCACCTCGACGGCGAGCCGATCCACAGCTGCCTGCTGCCGGCGTTCCGGGCCGAGGGGCGCAGCGTCACCACCATCGAGGGGCTGTCCGGCCCGTGCCGGCCGGGGCAGGGGGTGCCGGACCGGGCGCCGGATCGGGCGCCGGACCCGCTGCACCCGATGCAGGCGGCCTTCGTCGCGGCCCAGGGCTTTCAGTGCGGCTTCTGCACGCCCGGGATGATCATGACGGCGGCGTCCCTCGACCAGGGCCAGAAGCGCGACCTCGGCGCGGCGCTGAAGGGCAATCTCTGCCGCTGCACCGGCTACCGCGCCATCCGCGACGCCATCGCCGGCATCGCCTCGGCCGAGGCGGCGACCGCGAGCGACCCGATCGGGCGCAGCGTGCCGGCGCCCGCGGCGCCGGACATCGTGTCGGGCCGCGCCGGCTACACCTTCGACCTCGCCATGCCGGGCCTGCTGCACATGCGGGTGCTGCGCTCAGACCACGCGCACGCGCGGATCGTCGCGATCGATCGCGCGGCGGCCCTGGCGCTCCCGGGCGTCGTCGCGGTGCTCACTTATGCGGACGTGCCGAACCTGCGCTTCTCCACCGGCCGGCACGAGAACCCGGCCGACGACGCGCCCGACACCCGCGTGCTCGACGACACCGTCCGCTTCGTCGGCCAGCGCGTCGCCGCGGTGGTCGCCGAGACGGAAGCCGCGGCCGAGGCCGGCGTGTGGGCGCTCGCTATCGCCTACGAGCCGTTGCCGGCGGTGTTCGACCCGGAGGATGCGATGCGGCCCGACGCGACGCGAGTCCACGGCGGGGTCGTGTCGGGGGCGGACGCGCCGCCGCAGGCGTTCCGCGCGAACCTCGCGGCCGAGGCGCACGGCCTGGTCGGCGACGTCGAGGCGGGTTTTGCCGAGGCGCACCACATCCACGAGGGCACCTACCTCTCGCAACGGGTGCAGCACGCCCATCTCGAGACCCACGGCGCGATCGGCTGGCGGGACGCGGACGGCCGCCTCGTGATCCGCTCCTCGACGCAGGTGCCGTTCCTGACCCGCGACGCGCTCTGCACGCTGTTCGACCTCGACCGATCGCAGGTGCGGGTGATGGCGGCCCGCGTCGGCGGCGGGTTCGGCGGCAAGCAGGAGATGCTGACCGAGGATCTCGTCGCGCTGGCGGTGCTCCGCACCGGGCGCCCGGTGAAGTGGGAGCTCACCCGCCAGGAGCAGTTCACCGCCACCACCACCCGCCATCCGATGCGGGTCCGGGTAAAGCTCGGCGCGCGAGCCGACGGCACGCTCACCGCGATCCAGCTCGACGTCGTCTCGAACACCGGGGCCTACGGCAACCATGCCGGCGGCGTGCTCCACCACGGCACCAACGAGGTGATCGGCGCCTATCGCTGCCCGAACAAGCGCGTCGACGGCTACGCCGTCTACACCCACACCCTGCCGGCCGGCGCCTTCCGCGGCTACGGCCTCAGCCAGACGATCTTCGCCGTCGAATCGGCGATGGACGAGCTCGCCCGCGACCTCGGCCTCGACCCTTACGCGATGCGCCGCCGCAACGCGGTGCGGCCCGGCGACCCGATGGTCTCGACCAGCCTAGAGCCGCACGACGTCGAATACGGCAGCTACGGCCTCGACCAGTGCCTCGACCTCGCCGAGCGCGCGATGGCGGCCCCCGGCGGCGACCCGGCTCCGGAGGGCTGGCGTGTCGGCGAGGGCATGGCGATGGCGATGATCGACACGATCCCCCCGCGCGGGCATTTTTCGGACGCGCGCATCCGGCTTTCCCTGTCCGGGCCATCCGATCGCGGGTCCCTTCTCCCAGGCGGAGAGGGACAGGGTGAGGGGCGTGGCCTCTCCGGCGCGTCCTCGTCCCTCACCCCAGCCCTCCACCGCACGGGAGAGGGGGTCCGTCGCGGTGATGGCGACCCTTCCGACGGCGCCGTCTACGAGCTTCTGGTCGGCACCGCGGAGTTCGGCAACGGCACCACCACCGTGCATGCGCAGATCGCGGCCGCCGCCCTCGGCACCGCGCCGGACCGCATCCGCATCCGCGCCTCCGACACCGACGCGGTCGGCCACGACACCGGCGCCTACGGCAGCACCGGCATCGTCGTGGCGGGTCGCGCGACGCTGAACGCGGCGGAGGCGCTCGCCCGCGCGATCCTGACCCGGGCGGCGGCGCAGGCGGGCGCCGCGGACGCCGACTGCCGCCTCGAGGGCGACCACGTGATCGTTCCGGGGGGCCGCATCGCGTTGGCCGACCTCATCGCCGAGGGTCCGCTCGAAGCGGAAGGCCGGGCCGACGGCTCGCCGCGCTCGGTCGCCTTCAACGTCCAGGCGTTCCGGGTCGCCGTGCATCCGGGGACCGGCGAGGTCCGGATCCTGCGCAGCGTCCACGCGGCCGATGCCGGCCGCGTGATCAACCCGATGCAGTGCCGCGGGCAGGTCGAGGGCGGCGTCGCGCAGGCCCTCGGCGCGGCGCTGTACGAGGACGTGCGTCTCGACGAGGCCGGCCGCGTGATCACCCAGACGTTCCGGAACTACCACATCCCGGCCTGCGCCGACGTGCCGGCGACCGAGGTGCTGTTCGCCGACACCCACGACAGCATCGGCCCGCTCGGCGCGAAATCGATGAGCGAGAGCCCGTTCAACCCGGTCGCCCCGGCGCTCGCCAACGCGATCCGCGACGCGACCGGCGCGCGGCTCACCGCGACGCCGTTCGCGCCGGACCGGATCTTTCGGGATGTCGGGGCGGCCTGACCTTCAGCCCGGCACGATGCTCCGGTCGAGCACGCGGCCCTGGCCCGGCACGGACAGCACCCGGCCGTCCTCGGCGACAACCTGCCCGCGCGCGATCGTCATCACCGGCCAGCCGGTCACCGAAAACCCCTCCCAGGGGGTGTAGTCGGCGCCGTGATGGAGCGCCGCCTGCGTGATCGTCTCGCGGCGGTTTGGGTCCCACAGGGTCAGGTCGGCGTCGAAGCCGGGGCCGATCGAGCCTTTCTTCGGATACAGGCCGTAGAGCTTCGCGTGGTTCGTCGCGGTGAGCGCGGCGAACTGGTTCAGCGAGATCCGCCCCTTCGACACGCCCTCGGAGAAGAGCACCGGCAGCCGGGTCTCGATGCCGGGGATGCCGTTCGGGATCCAGCGGAAGGAGGTTCTTGCGCGCGGGTTGAGCTTGCCCTGGGGGTCGTCGTAGCGGAACGGGCAATGGTCGGAGGAGACCACGTCGAAGATCCCGCGCTGCAGGCCGGACCAGATCGCCGCCTGGCTCGCGGCATCCCGCGGCGGCGGCGAGCAGACGTACTTCGCGCCCGACATCGGGTCGTCGCCGATCCCCTTCATGTCCTCGGCCGTCAGCGTCAGGTATTGCGGGCAGGTCTCGGCATGGATCTTCAGGCCGCGCCCCTGCGCCCACGCGATCTGCTCCATCGCCTGCTCGCCCGAGACGTGGACGATGACGATCGGCAGGTCGACCAGCTCGGCATGGCTGATCGCCCGATGCGCCGCCTCGCGCTCGACCGGTTGCGGCCGCGACAGCGCATGGCCGAAGGGCCGGGTCTCCCCGGCCTTCTCCAGGCGCTCGCCGAGGTAGCGGATCGCGTCGTAGCCCTCGGCATGGACCATCACGCGGGCGCCCTCGCGCCGGGCGACGTCGAACACGTCGAGGATCTGCCGGTCGTTCAGGACCAAGTCGTCGTACGTCATGAAGACCTTGAACGAGGTGTAGCCGGCGGCGATCAGCGCCGGCAGCTCCTGCCCGAGCACCGCCTCGGTCGGGTCCGAGACGATCAGGTGGATCGCCGCGTCGACGTGGCATTGCCCCTCGGCCAGACCGCGATAGGCCTCGGCCGCCGCGCGCAGGAGCCGCCGCGCGGCTGCAACGCGAACGGCATCACGCAGGTGTTGCCGCCGGCGGCGGCCGCCCGCGTCGCCGAGGCGAAGTCGTCGGCCATGACGATGCCGGGCCCCGAGGGCTGCGCGATGTGGACGTGGCTGTCGATGCCGCCCGGCAGCACCAGCAGCCCGGACGCGTCGATGGTCCGGGCCGCGTCCACCACCCGCTCGGCCACCGCGACGATGCGGCCGTCGCGGATGCCGATCTCGGCACGCAGCGTGTCGGCGGCGGTGACGACGGTGCCGCCGCGGATCGCGAGATCGAAGTCGGGCATGGTTTCGCCGCCTCTCGGGTGGAACCTCGGTCCTGTCGACCGGTCCGGCCGCCCTGGCACGATGCGTGCCCGGACCGCCTCCATCCGCCCGCGAGAGTGTCCGACCCGATGTCCCCAGCGCCGCTGAACCGCTTCTCCGTCGTGCCGCTCGCGCAGATGACGCGCCGCCTCGCCGACGTGGCGTCGGGCCGGGCCGAGCCGGACCTCGTGATCGCCGGCGCGCGGGTGCTCTCGACCTATTCCGACCGCATCCTGCCCGAGCGCGAGGT
>NZ_VRUV01000281.1:0-5967 GCF_008039455.1 Methylobacterium sp. WL116 | reverse complement strand
CCTCACGTACGGACCGCCCCGCGACGGTCGCAGGGTCGATGCCGAGCAGCGTGCCCCAGGCGGGATTGACCTCGACATGGCGCCAGTCCGTCACCCGCCCGTCGTTTTAGACGAGGCCCGCCTCGACGCCCTCGCGGGCTACGCGATCCTCGATACCCCCGCCGAGCGCGGGTTCGACGACATCGTGCAGCTCGCCTGCCAGCTTTGCCACGTTCCGGTGTCCCTCGTCAGCCTGGTGGCGGGCGACCGACAATGGTTTATGGCCCGGGTCGGTTTCCCGTCCTGCGAGACCGACCTCAACAGTTCCGTCTGCGCCCACGCCCTGGGGCAGCCCGACGAGATCCTGGTCATCCCCGACCTGACCGTCGATCCGCGCACGCGCCTCAATCCGCTCGTCAACGGCGAGCCGTTCATCCGTTTCTACGCCGGGGCACCGCTGGTCACTACGGAAGGCCATGCCCTCGGCAGCCTGTGCGTCATCGACAAGGCGACCCGGCCCGGTGGCCTTACCCCGGCACAGGCCGACGGCCTCAAGGCGCTGGCCCGGCAGATCGTCTCCCAGATGGAACTCCGACGGGCGGTTGCGACCCGCGACACGGCACGCGCCGAGGAGCAGCGCGCCTACGCGATACGGGAGGCGCTGCGCGAGACACAGATGCGCATCGCGGCGTTGGGGGACGACCTCGACGGCATCTTGGAGGCCGTGGTCGCGGGCGCGATGCGTGCGGTCCCGACCGCCGGGGGCGGCGTGATCGAGCTGCTGGACGACGCGACGCTGGAATACCGTGCCGTGCACGGATCGCTCGCGCCGCACCTCGGCCTGCGGGTTTCCGTCGGCGTCAGCGCCGGAGGGCACTGCGCCCGGACCAAGTCGCCGTACCTGATCGCTGATGCGGACGACGACCCTCACGTCGACCGAGGGCATGCGGCGACCCTCGCCCTAGGCTCGGCCATCCTGGCCCCGATCCTGCGGGGCGACACCGTGCTGGGCGTGCTGAAGCTCATCGCCGCGCGTCCCCGCGCGTTCACGCGGGGCGACCTCGACATCATTGGGCTGTTCACGAGCGCGGCGACCTCCGGCCTGACCGAGGCGAAGGCAAGGGCCGACGCCCGGGCCAAGGACGTCTACTGGCGCGGGTTGTTCGACCGCCTCAGCGAGGGCTTTCTCGTCGGCGAGGTCGTCCGAGGCGCGGACGGGCGGGTGACGGACTGGCGCCATGTCGAGGTCAATCCCGCCTGGGGCACGCTGCTCGGCATCGACCCTGCGACCGTCGCGGGGCGGTCCGTACGTGAGGTCATCCCGGACATCGAGGAGGAATGGGTCGCCGAGTTCGCCGAGGTGGTCGCCACCGGACGACCGGCCGAGTTCACGCGGCGGATCGGGACGCTGCGACGCTGGTACGAAGGCAGGGCGTTCAAGCTCGACGACGACCGCTTCGGGGTGATCTTCCTGGAGGTGACGCAACGCGTCGAGGCCGACACCCGCCGCGCCGCGCTGCTGGCCGTGGGCGACCGCCTGCGCGACCTCACCACCACGGCCGAGATGGCCAGGGCCGCCGCCGAGATCGTCGGGCGCACGCTCGGGGCCACGCGCGCCGGCTTCGGTCGCATCGAGGGTGACGTCGAGGCTATCGAGGTCGAGCCGGATTGGACTGCGCCGGGCATCGACAGCATCGCCGGCCGGCACGCGTTCGACGACTATGGGAACATCCGCACGCATCTCCGCAAAGGCGACGCGCTGGTCATCGACGACGTCGCCACCGACCCCCGTACGCGCGACAACCCGGGACCGATGCGGGCCATCGACATCGGCTCGCTGGTGAACATGCCGGTGCGCGAGCGCGGCCGCACCGTGGCGGCCTTCATCGTGCACGACGTCCAGGCCAGGGTGTGGACGCCGGAGGAGCTCGCCTTCCTCCGCAACGTCGCCGACCGGCTTGAGGTCGGCGTGGCGCGCGTGCGTGCGGAGGAACTCCAGGCGGTGCTCAACAAGGAGTTGGCCCACCGCCTGAAGAACACCCTCGCCGTGGTCCAGTCCATCGCCACCCAGACCCTCCGCGGCGTCACAGAGCGCGAGCCCGTGGAGGCGTTCGAGCGCCGGGTGTTGGCCCTGTCCCGCGCCCACGACGTCCTCATGCAGAAGAGCTGGGCCGCGGCGCGGATGCGCGCCGTGATGGAGAGCGTTCTCGGCATGCAAGCGGATCTCGACCGGTTCGCGTTCGACGGGCCGGACATGGACATCAGTCCCGAAGCGGCCCTGTCACTGACGCTGCTCCTGCACGAGATGGCCACCAACGCCCTGAAGTACGGCGCGCTGTCGGCGAACGCGGGCATGGTGCGCATCGCGTGGCGAACCGAGGACGGGATGTCCCCCTCCCTCGTGCTGGACTGGACCGAGACCGGCGGACCCGCGGCGGCGGCCCCGACGGGACGCGTCGGGTTCGGGTCGAAGCTGATCCGCATGGGCCTGGTCGGAACCCGGAAGGCCGATCTTCGGTATGGACTGTCCGGGCTCCGTGCGGAGTTCCGCGCTCCCCTCACCGACATCCAGATCCAGGTGCACTGACCTCCATGGCCGAGCCGCACCGATCCGAACCCGCCCTGGTCCTTGTCGTAGAGGACGATCCGATCCTGATGATGTCGCTGGTCGACTTCGTCGAGAACGCCGGCTGCGAGGCAGTCGAAGCGAACTCGGTCGGCGATGCGATCCGCATCTTGGAGACGCGTCCCGACATCCGGACCGTGTTCACCGACCTCGACATGCGCGGCTCGACCGCGGGCATGGAACTCGCGCTGTCGATCCGCGACCGCTGGCCGCCCATCGAGCTGCTGATGGTCTCGTCCCAACCATGGGACGCCGCGCAGATTCCGGAGCGCGGCGTCGTCTTCGGCAAGCCGTTCGACCGGCGCCGAATCGTGGCGGCGATCCAGCGCTTCACAGCCTGAGCTTCCTCAATCGGCGTCGATTGCCGAGGCGGCCTGCCGATTGTCGATCTTGCGCAGCTCCGTGGCAATGTCCTGTAGGCTCGTATCGCCCTTGCGCAGGACGCTGTCGGCCTCGGACAAGCGTTCGAGCTCCTCGGCCGTGACGTCCCGGGCGCTGAGCACCACCACCGGCACGTCGGCGCAGCCGGGCACGCCCCTCAAACGGTCGAGGAACGAGAACCCGTCCATCACCGGCATGGTCAGGTCGAGCAGGACGAGGCGTGGCACTCCATGCCGGACCTGGTCGAGCGCCTCGCGGCCGTCGCCGGCTTCGCGGACGCTCCAGCCGTTGCGTTCCAGGGTCGCCCGGAGACGGTGACGCATGTCCGCGTCGTCGTCGACCACCAGAACGTCGCCGTCCGCTGCCCGGAACTGGTCCAGGATGGTCCGGAGGCGCGCCCAGTCCACCGGCTTCGGCACCGCCTCGACAGCTCCGAGCGAGGCGCTGAGCGTCGCGTCGGCAACGAAGCTCACCATCACCACCGGGATGCCGGCGGTCTCGGTATCCGACTTTAGAGCGGCGAGCACCGACCAGCCGTCCATCTCGGGCATCATGACGTCGAGGAGGATCGCGCGGGGCCTGAGCGACCGGGCCAGGTCGAGGCCGGTACGCCCGTCTCCCGCCGTGCGCACGGCGAAGCGCTGGCGTTCGAGGAACCGGGTCATAAGCTCGCGCTGGGACGCCTCGTCGTCGATGACCAAGACGAGGTCGCCCAGCCTTTCGCCATTTTCCGGCGCCGCGGCTGCTTCGTCCTCAACCGTCCGCTCCGGTGCCGCTGCCGGCACGCGTAGGGTGAAACTCGTTCCCTCGCCCTCGACGCTCGCGACGGTGATGTCGCCGCCGAGCAACTGTGCGAAGGCACGGCTCAAAGCCAGACCGAGGCCGGTCCCGCCGTAGTTGCGCGTGGTGCTCTCGTCGGCTTGCGTGAAGCGCTGGAACAGGCGCCCGACCTGCTCGGGGTTCATGCCGATGCCGGTATCCCGCACCGTGAACCGGAGCCAGTCGCCGCCTGCATCCGCTTCGCGAGCCCCCTCCAGGGTGATGGTGCCGCCCTCGGTGAACTTGGCGGCGTTCGAGAGCAGGTTGAACAGGCACTGGCGCAGCTTCACAGCGTCCGTCCGCGCCTGGCCCACGCCGTCGGCCACGTCCAGCACGAGGACGTTCCCTTTCTTCCCGACCAGGGCTTCGACCGTGGCGGCCGCGTCCGTGACGAAAGCGGAGACGTCGATGTCCTCGGGATAGAGCTCCATCTTCTCGGCCTCGACCTTCGACAGGTCGAGCACGTCGTTGATCAGGCCGAGGAGGTGCTGGGCGTTCGACTTGATCTTGCCGAGGTCCTTGAGGAGGCTGTCCTGCCCGAGCTCCTCCGCCTCCTCCTCAAGCATCTCGGAGTAGCCGATCACGGCCGACAGCGGGGTCCGGAGCTCGTGGCTCATGTTGGCCAGGAACCGGCTCTTCGCCCGGCTGTGCTCCTCGGCGGCGTCCCTCGCCTCCTTAAGCGCGACCTCGAACGCGTGGCGCTCTGTGATGTCCTCATGGACGCCCACCCACTCCCGGACCGCCCCGTCGGCGTCGCGCACGGGCACTGCCCGCGCCACGTAGCGACGCCAACCCGCCTCAGCGGTCCGCACGCGATGCTCGACCGTGTACGGGGTCTCGTCGCGCAGCGCGTCGGTCCAGGTCGCGACCGTCGTCGGCAGGTCCTCGGGATGGATCGCCTTCGCCCACCCCGTGCCCATGTACTGCTCCGGGGTGTGCCCGGTGATCTCCGCCCAACCCGCCTGCTCCTCGACGAAATGCCCGGCGGCGTCCGTGGTCCACATCACGCCGTTGACGGCCCTGACGGCGGATCGAAAGCGCGCCTCGCTGACGTGCAGGCGTCGCTGTACCCGGCGCTGGTCGAGCGACGACGCCATCATCGCGAGGAACAGGATGAGCAAGGTGACGCCCGCCACCGCGAGGGCGAGGTCACGCTGTCCTGTCGCCAGGGTAGTCGCGTGCGCGGCGTGGGCGCCGGCCGCCTCGGCCGTCACCGTCGCCGCGGCCATCCCTGTGTAGTGCATGCCGGCGACCGCCAGCCCCATCACGCAGGCGGCGGCGAGCTTCTGCCAGGGTTGGTTGCGGCGGAAGGTCAGCCACAGGGCGGCGGTGGCGGCGGTCACCGCGATAGCGACCGAGAAGATTACGACCGCCGGATCGTAGGCGAGGTTGCCGGGCACGCGCATCGCCGCCATGCCGGTGTAGTGCATCGCCGCGACCCCGAGGCCCATGAGCGGGCCCGCGACCAGGAGCGAGCCCGGCCCCGTTCCCCGTTGTGCGACCCAAGCGAAGGCGCCGGCCGTCACACCCACCGCGATCAGCAGCGACAGCAGCGTCAGCCCAAGATCGTAGGCGGCGACCATGCCCATCTCGAAGGCGAGCATGCCGACGAAGTGCATCGACCAGATGCCGCCGCCCATCGCCACCGCCGCTCCGGCGCCCCAGGCCCAGCGCGGACCGACGTCCGGACGCCGGACGCGGGCCCCGAGATCGAGGGCCGCATAGGATGCGAACACCGCGATGACGATGGAGAGCGTGACGAGGAGCGGGTTGTATCCGGTGTGGACCATGGGGATTTCCGGTTTGTGCCGGCCTCTGCTACCACCGAAAGGCAGCGAGCTTGGGGCAATCGCCCATTCGTGAACGTCCCCCTCGATCCGATCTTTTTAGACGGCTCGTACGGGTGTTCGGGACACCCGGATGCGTCCGGACGCAAATCCGCCCCCATCGTCGTTCCTATCCGGTTCGACCGGAACGGATGTCCGTGCTCCGAACCAGGTCAGACCGACCGGGATCGGCCGAGCCTATCGATGACAGGGGGATTCTCATGAGGACCAAGATCATTCTCGCAGCGGCGGCGCTCGCCATGGCCGTGCCCGCGTTCGCCCAGGCGCAGGGGCTGGTGCGCGGCGCGCAGGAAGGTGCCGCCGACGGACGCGCGG
>NZ_VRUV01000280.1:0-6018 GCF_008039455.1 Methylobacterium sp. WL116 | reverse complement strand
TGTTAAGCGCTCGCGACGTCACCGCAGCCGAGCGTGACCGTCTGTCCGGGGCAGATCAGGTGCTGCGCAAGGGCGACACCAGCCTGCAGGACATTGCTACCGAGCTGCGCAAAATCGATAACCGCCAGACGGACGCTGTCGAACAAGATGCAGCAGGAGCGCCTTGTCGAATTTGAGAGTATCACCTTCTTTAATGTCCTGTGACATGCCGTGCCGCCCACTCGTCCGCCGTCAGTTCCGGGCCGGTGACGCAGAGCACGCCGTTCGTGACGATGCCGAGGCCATCGGCGACCCACGCCTGCCAGTCCTCGACGCGGATGCCGGTTCCGAGGCATGAAGGACGATCGGTGAGGACCGCTGTGGGAGCGCCGGCACCAGCCCGCCTTCAGTTCATCCGGCCAGCGGCACGCTCCTCGGCGACATAGCCGATGTACCAGTCGAGCTGTTCGGCGAGGCTGTGGTCTTCGAGGCTGGGTGAAGCCGGGAACGCCTCTGCGGCTCGGATAGCGGCCCGGAGTTCGTTGCGAAGGCTGTCCAAGCTTGGACTACCGGCGTCGGAGCAAAGACGGCCTACATCACGCAAGGCTCACCGTGGGAGAATGGCTACGCTGAAAGCTTCAACGCACGGCTTCGCGACGAACTTCTGAATTGCGAGATCTTCTACACACTCAGGGAAGCGCAGGTCGTCATCGAAAGCTGGCGACGTCACTACAACGGCGTGCACCCGCATGCCTCTCTGGGATACCGGCCGCCGGCCCCGGAGGTGTTCGTGCCAGCCTTCTCCGCTTGGCCGGCTGCGCTCGCCCGACCAGCTCCGCTGGCTAAGTTACTCGTGGCCCACCGTGCACTAACTTTACCCTTGGACCACCTGTGGAGGCCGATCATCTAGCCTTGCAACACCGGCTGAGGATCAGTTGCCGATGGGGGCGCGCTTCATGCCGAAGCCGTTCTCGGACGAGATGCTGGTCAATGCCACGCAACGGATCATATCGGCGCGCGGCATTGGGCTGTGAAGGTCGCCTCGTCAATTAACCGATCGAGGCGACACCGAGCTACACTGTTCAGGCAGTCGCGCGACCAGGCCGGCCCAAGCCGATGTCCCTAGCAAGCTGAGAGCGGGCTTCCGAGTAGCTCGCAGTGACCATCGGGTAGTCCGACGGCAGGCCGAACTTCACCCTGTAGCTATGTGGGTCGAGACCGTGTCCGCTGAGATGACGCTTGAGCGTCTTGTACCGTTTGCCATCAATGAAGCTGATGAGGGCGTCCGGCGTGATGGATTTTTTGATCTGTGCCGCGGTCGGCTGCTCGACGCTCTCAGCAGGAGCACTGGTGCCCGCAGCCCCGGTGCCGCTGTAGAGGGCCAACAGAGCCTTATGAACGCTGCCGATGAAATTCGGAAGCTCAGAAACGGGGATGGAGTTGTTCGCGACGTAGGCGGCTACGATTTCGCTGGCCAGTGCGAGCGTTTCGGGGTTCTGACCCGGGTTTTCTTCAGTCACTTAGGTTGTCCTTTGAGTTCCCCTCTCGCGTGAGATCCTTCAATCTTCGTGCCAAATCAAGGCACAGCTTACGTCATATCGCGCGGGCCTGCCACGATCTACACGCATGATCTGCGAAATTGGTTCGGGAAAGTGATCCGGGGCGTCCCTATGGGCGGCCCCTGCTCTTGCACATCGCTCCGCGGTAGCGATGGCATCAGACGAGATGCGTCTGGCTGTTCCCGGTCGCCGAAGCGTTGGGGTCGAGACCGTCGCCTAGCGCTGCTATGCTGGCCGTGTTGGCACCGAGCAGGGGGCCGAGTGTCAGGGTCGCGCCGAGGATGAGCTTGTTCATGGAGAAGGGCCTTCTACGGCATCATACCATAGGACCGGAACAGAGACCGTTACGCCAAGTTCCTGCGTGAACGTGCTTTGGGGGCGTTCTCGCGGTTTTATGAGGACACCCTATCGGCTTCAGTATTTTTCGCCAAGCTATCACTTGACGATCCGGCGGAGCGTGTAGAGCAGTAAGCCTCCTTTTGCGGAGGAGACGACCTTGGACGAACAAGTCGAAACTCAATCGACCGATTTCATTGAACTCGCTACCGACCTTGTAGCGGCTTACGTGTCGAACAACCGGGTGTCCGTATCTGAGCTACCTGGTGTGATTGCTTCCGTACACGCGGCCATGTCTGGCCTGGCCAACGCAGCGCCCGCCGAGCCCGCAGGCCCTGAGAAACCGACGCCGGCACAGGTCCGCAAGTCTATCACGCCGGACGCGCTGATCTCCTTTATCGACGGGAAGCGCTACAAGACGCTCAAGCGCCACGTTACCAAGGCCGGCCTCACGATGGAGACCTACCGCGCGCGCTACGGCCTGCCGTCGGACTACCCGTCGACAGCCGCAAGCTACTCCGCTCAGCGTTCCGAGCTGGCGCGCTCCCTCGGCCTTGGCCAGCAACGGCGCAAAGCAGCTCCTAAGACTGCTGAGGCCGACGAGACGGTCTCTGAGGCACCCAACTCCCCCGAGGGCAAGCCGAAGGCCGCCAAGGCCGCCCCGAAAGCCCGCGGGCGGAAGAAGGCCGCTGAGAAGGCCTAAGGCCGTTCAGCGCCCCGTTCCGGCACACTGCGGCGCCCGTCGCGGTGATGAGACCCTAACAAAACGCCGTCATCCTGCATCCGGGCCAAGTTGCGTATCGGCCGAGCTGGTGAGATCCGGGGTTCCCCCGTCCCGTGAGCAGATCGGGACGGGGCCGAACCGTTCGACCGTCCAAGAAGCCTCGAGATGCCACTTCACGATAGAACGCTCCTCACCGACGAAGCCCTCGATCAGTTCGCGCGCCGGTGGTTCGCGGAGTGCGGGCGGAGCGTCCCGAACCGCGCTTGAGCAGTCAGCAGAGGGATGCAGCCGGCGAAGTCGGAGCCCGGGCGCTCGATTGGCTGTTCAGCGACGATGACGGCGATGCCGCCGGGGCTGACGGCGGCGATTAAGGATGGGCGGATATCGCCGGTCTCACCAGTCCCCCGCCTGAAACCGGGTACAACCTTACGGGTTGAGGAAGCGTCGCCGTTCGACGGCTGAGGCCTCTCCCATGCTCCTGATCGTATCACTCGTGGCTGACACCTTCGCGCTCGCCGGTTCCTTATCGCTCATCGCCATCATCGCGGCGTGAGACGGATGGCACCGGCAGCCCGTAACCGGGCGGCGGGACCGAACTACGCGGCGTAGAGCGTAGCGAGCTCGACGCGGTTGCAACGAATGCTCAGCGCGCTCCGGCGGCGCCCGTCGATGGGGTGCTCATGCCCGACGAGCTAGCGCCCAGCGAACCGGTCCCTGTGCTCATCCCGTTCGCTCCCGGGGCCGTCATCGGCGTAGAGCCCGTGCCGCCGCCTGCATTCGCCCCACCGGGAGTAGCTAGTTCCTTCGGCTGACCCGTGGCCGAACCGCCGGTGCTGCTGGTCCCCATCCCAGTTCCGGTCGTGCCGGAGGGGGCGGTCGCTTGCGCGAACGCAGCGCCGGACAGAGCCAGAGTGCACGAGGCGGCGAGTGCGAGTGCTCTAATCGACATAAATGTTCCTCACGCTGCGCCAATACCGGCGCGTTGATACTAAGACCAAACGTGCGCGAGGTTGCTTTTGTTCAATAATCTGTGTGCTCGTGATTGAGCCTTGCCCGCCTTGTAAGCTCTCGGCGAATTCGTCCGGCACCTCGCCGAACTGCCCGAGGATCGTTACGCTCTTAAGCTCGCCGGTCTCGTCGTCGGCCACTACCTTCAGCGCCGTGGTACCAGGCATCAGGCCGGCCAAAGTTTGGATCCCGCCGTGTATCTACAGCCAAGGCAATGGCCTATCAATTATGTCCCGCCAAGTTGACCTAAGCGACCGGCTGATAGTCGAGCGCCGGCAGAGCAGCACCGCCCAGGGGGGCACGGTGCGGCCTCGCCGGCGCCGTCGCGAACCACTCAGCGCCGAGCCGAATTACCTTTGCTCTCGTCCTGAACGAAGAGGACGGCATGGCCAACGATCTAGAGGGCTCAGAGACCGGAGAAGGCGTAGCGTGGCGGTCGTCCTACCGGGGCGTCCTATCCCTCGATGATGCCCGATTGAGCGTCGTAATCATCGACGCCCCCAACGATGGTGACGCGCTCGCGCTTGTGAGTTGGATCGCCAAGGGCCGCGCGTTCGAGCTTTGGAACGGCCGCACATGGATCGGCCAGTCCCTTCTGCGATAGCTCTCCGACCTCCGACGGACCGTGCCTCGGCCTGCTGCACCTGCAGAGGGCTCCGGGTGCCGCCGCGGGCATCGGGATACCGCAGCCGAACCAGTACGGCCGGACCTACCGTGCCGCGATCGGCATCGAAAGTGGCGATGAGCGCACTGGCTTGCCCTTGCGGACCTGACCGGCGCACGGTGCCGGTATGTGCAACCTCTACAGCCTCGACAAGGGCCAGGACGCTATCCGGTCGACCGCGACGGGACCGGCAACTTGCCGCCGTCGCCGGCGATCTTCCCCGACCAGATGGCGCCGATCGTGCGCCTCGCCGATGGCGAGCGGGAGTTGGCGATGATGCGCTGGGGCTTTCCCTCGCCGGTGAGCAAGGGGCCGCAGCACCCGGTCACGAATGTGCGGAACGTGAGGTCGCCCTACTGGCGGTCTTGGCTGAAGCCGGAGCAGTGCTGCCTGGTGCCAGTGTCGTCGTTCAACGAGTATGCCGACACGAAGCCCTGCAAGACCCCCGTGTGGTTCGCGCTCGATGAAGACCGGCCGTTGTTCGCCTTAGCCGGGATCTGGCGACCCTGGACAGGCGTGCGCGGTCCGAAGCGCGACGAGCCGGTGGAGGAGAAACACCGCCTCTATGCCTTCCGCACGACGAAGGGCAACGGCATCGTCGGGCCGGTGCATCCGAAGGCGATGCCGGTGCTGCTGACCACGCCGGAGGAATGGCGCACCTAGCTGGAGGCGCCGGTCGAGGAGGCGTTGTCTCTACAACGGCCTCTGCCGGATAAAAAGATGATGGAAGTAGAGCGCGGTAAGCGCACCGATACCGCTCAAAGTCGCGCTTAGAGCAGCTACTTCTTTGTAGCCAGGTAGGCGATCAGATCGTCAATTTTTTTGTCGTCCGGGTAGCCCGCAAAAATCATCTTCGTGCCGGGGACTTTGGCCTTGGGATTTTTCAGCCATTCGTGCAGATTAGCTTCGTCCCAAGTAATACCAGATGATTTCATAGCGGCCGAATAGTTGTATCCTTCTTCAGAGGCTGACTTGCGCCCGACTACACCTGTCAGGTTCGGGCCTACACCATTTTTTCCAAAAGCATGACAGGCTTTGCAGGGAGCAAAGGCTTTCTCTCCTGCTACGATATCACCCTCAGCATGAGCGACCATCGGAAGAAGAATAGTTGCTAGGGCACCGACGATAAAATGGCGCATGAATTTTTCTCGCAAAATGCTGTTAACGTCTTCGCATCAGCTAAGGAAAAAGCTCGTATAACAACCTACCCGCGACGTTATGCAGGCCTTCAGTGGCGCAAATAAAGTTTCAGGGCGTATCGTCCGCGCCAACCATCCACACTGTCGCGCCAAGCCGGCTCCAATCGAGCCTCTTCGCGACGTAGCGCTCATCTGCTCGGGCGACCTGCACGGGTACCGAAGCATGCCCCACGAAGCTCAGATTGCCTTGCACAGCCTGTTCGAGCTGCATCCGCACCGCGCCATCTGCCAGCGCGGCGAGGCCGCTCACGGTGCCGACTACGAGGATGCTGCGGGTGAGGATCGAGGTGAGGGTGAGCATGACAGGCACCTGAAGGATGCCTCATGGTAGCCGAAGGGGTCTGCGAAGGCTGCTACGACTGCGCCACAGCCGGCACAAAAAGCGAACAGGCCTACCAGACAGTGAGCCTGTTCGTTGACTCTAGTAGGCGCGAGACCGGGGCGGCGGAGGCGGGCCATCGTCGTCGTCGTTATCCGGCGGAGGCGGTCCCCTGCGACGCGGAGGAGGTGGCGGCCTGTCGTCATCGAAGTCTGGCGGGGGTGGCCGGT
>NZ_VRUV01000027.1:0-21556 GCF_008039455.1 Methylobacterium sp. WL116 | reverse complement strand
GCGGCGCGGGTTGACGCCGACCACCGACAGCCCGCGCTGGAGGGCGGCGGCCTGCCGGCGGTAGGCCTCGACGTCGTCGGTCAGGTCGGCCTTGGTCAGCAGGATCACCGGGTCGGTGCCGCCCTGGTTGGCCAGGGCGAGGTAGCGCTCCAGGCGGGCCGGGTTGAAGTCGGCGTTGCACGAGGTGACGACGAACAGGGTGTCGACGTTGGCGGCCGCGGCCTGCGGGACCTTGCCGCCCTCGGTGCGCCTCTGCAGCACGGTCCTCCGCGACAATCGGCGGTGCAGGGTCAGCGTCCGCGGATCGGCCAGGACCCAGTCGCCGACGGTGACGTCGCCGGTGCTGGCGTGGACCGGCAGGATCAGCTCGACGGGGCCGGCCGCCGACAGCGCCGTCAGCCGGGAGCGGTGGACCAGGGCGATCCGCATCGGCGCGAAGCCGGCATCGGCGGCCTCGCACTGGTCCTCGAAGAAGCCGGACCAGCCGAGGCTGGCTGCTTCTGCGGCGCGGAGGGCGTGGGGATCATCGGTCACGGCTTCAGCCCATGACACGGCGCCGGCCGGCTGACCAGTGAGCCGCGCGCGTGCGGAAGCGCCGCGGGATGCCGAAGGCGCAGGATCTGAATTCAATATTCTGCGCGTGGAAGAACGAGTTAATTTCAACGTCGCGACAAATAATGTTCGTTTGCAGGGCAGCCTTGGCTTGCCCTAACCTCCCCCCGAGCGGTCCCGCGCAGCCATGCCGTCGCGGTCCGTCAAGAATAGAGCCTGAGCCAACAGGTGCCGCAAGGCAGTGGCCGCAAGACCGGAACGGTCGTCGGCAGGGAGAGTCGCGTGAAGAAGAACAAGATCGTCAGCGCCGACGAGGCGATCGCCCTCATCCGCACCGACGACGTCGTCACGACGACGGGCTTCGTGCAGAGCTGCATCCCCGAGGCGCTGCACGCGGCCCTGGAGAAGCGCTTCGTCGAGACCGGCGCGCCCGGCAACCTCACCCTGATCATGACCGCCGGCGCCGGCGACAGCAAAGGCCTCGGCACCGGGCGCCTCCACCACGAGGGCCTGCTCGGGCGGGTGATCGCGGCGAACTTCGGGCGGATGCCCAAGGTGGCGCAGGCCGCGCAGGACAACCGCATCCGCGGCTACAACCTGCCGCAAGGGGTGATCTCGCAGCTCTACCGGGCCTGCGCCGCCGGCCAGCCCGGCCTGTTCTCGAAGGTCGGCCTCCACACCTACGTCGACCCGCGCCACGGCGGCGGCCGCGTGAACACCCTGACGACCGACGAGATCGTCAAGGTCGTGGAGGTCGAGGGCGAGGAGTGGCTGTTCTACCGGGCCACCAAGATCGACGTCGCCTTCATCCGCGCCACCAGCGCCGACCCGTCGGGCAACCTCTGCGTCTCCAAGGAGGCGCTGACGCTGGACAACCTCGCCCAGGCGATGGCCGCCCGCAACAACGGCGGCATCGTCATCGCGCAGGTCGAGCGCATCGTCGAGCAGGGCTCGATCAAGCCCAAGGACGTGCGCGTGCCGGGCATCCTGGTCGATTGCGTCGTGGTGGCGCCGCCCGAGCAGCACCGCATGAACTACGGCGTGCAGCACGACGCGGCGCTCGCCGGCGAGATCCGCGTGCCGGTCACCGGCCTGAAGCGGATGACGCTCGACGCGCGCAAGATCATCGCCCGCCGCGCCGCATTCGAGCTGCCGCCGAACGGCGTGGTCAACCTCGGCGTCGGCGCGCCCGAAGGCATCTCCTCGATCGCCAACGAGGAGAAGGTCACCCCCTACATCACCCTGACGACAGAAGCCGGCGCCGTGGGCGGCGTGCTCGCCTCCGGCTCGAGCTTCGGCGCGGCCACCAACGCCGACTCGATCATCGACCAGAACCAGATGTTCGACTTCTACGACGGCGGCGGCCTCGACATGACCTGCCTCGGCATGGCCGAGTGCGACGGCGCCGGCAACGTCAACACCAGCCGCTTCGGCGGGCGGCTCAACGGCTGCGGCGGCTTCATCAACATTTCGCAGAACGCGCGCAAGGTGGTGTTCGCCGGCACCTTCACCTCCGGCGGCCTCGTCACCGAGATCGACGAGGGACGCCTGCGGATCGTGCAGGAGGGCCGCTCGCGCAAGTTCGTCGGATCCGTCGAGCAGAACACCTTCAGCGGGCCGTTCGCGCAGGAGCGGCGGCAGCCGGTGCTCTACGTGACGGAACGCTGCGTCTTCAACCTGACCCAGGCCGGGCTGGAGCTGATCGAGGTGGCGCCGGGCATCGACATCGGCCGCGACATCCTCGCCCACATGGACTTCACGCCGGTGATCGAGAACCCGATCCCGATGGACCCGCGCATCTTCCGCGACGAGCCAATGGAGTTGCTCGCCGACCTCCTGAACCTCAACCTGCCCGACCGGGTGAGCTACGACCCGGCGCGCAACCTGCTGTTCGTCAACCTCGAAGGCTGGCAAGTCCGCTCGAAGGGCGACATCGACGCGCTGCGTCAGGTGCTCGAGACCGCCTGCCTGAAGGCCGGGCAGCGGGTGAACTCGGTGGTCAACCACGACGGGTTCCGCATCGGCGAGAACCTCTACGACGACTACGCCGAGATGATCGAGTACCTGTCGAAGTACCACTACCTCACGACGACGCGCTACGCGACGAGCGCCTTCCTGCGCCTGAAGATGCAGGAGGCCCTGAGCCGCCGCGGCCTCGCCCCGCACGTCTTCGAGCGCCGCTCGGAGGCGCACGCCTTCCTCGAAGCCGCCGAGCGCGAGGCCGCGCAGGCCGAGGTCGGCGAGCGCCCGCTCCGCGCGGCCGAGTGATCGGAGGTCCGGCCGGACGCCGGGACGCGAGCGTCGGCGCCCGGATCCTGCGCGTCTCGGCCAAGTCGGGTCTAGCCTGAAGGCTCGGCTCATCAAGATGGCGCAAGCATCGATCGGACGCATGCCTGTCATCGAACCCGTGACGGGAACTCCGGGCGACGAGCACGCTTGGCTAAGTCTGATGTCGGGGGCTGCCGCGACGCCGGATCGAATCCGTCGATCGGGCAGGGTCGCCGGGACGCAGCCCTGCCCGACGCCGAAAGCGAGACGACCGTGCCCTTCTTCGAGAGTCGTTGGCTCTACGCCTCGCCCGTGAACGCGACCGAGCGGCATCTCGGCCGCACGTTGCGCGCGATGTACGAGGCCTTGCCGACGCCGCCGCCCTCCGAGCAGCTCTGCACGCTGTTGCGGAAGCTCGACGACGCCGTCGCGGCGGCCGATCCGACGCCCTGACGGGTCGGAGGCCGCCCTCGACCGGCGGGCCGCGCAGCGCGCCGTCGGTCTCCGCTTCGTCCGAGGCGTCACCGGGTTCCACGGGCAAGCCGCCGTCCGCCCGGACGCTGGCGCCCGACCATGAGAGCCGTCTCCTCCACGCCGGCCGGACGTCGTCGCCGACGCGATTTCTCCGGCTCTGCCAAGCGCTTGGCCAAGAGCTTGGCCAAGTTCTTCAAAGTCACGCAGCACCTCAAATCCGGGCGGCGCCTCGCCGCATCCGTCTCGCGGCGCGCGAGGACGGTCCGGGCCGATGATGGTTCCGGGCGTGGGAAATCTTTCTTTTCACTGATCCGAATGCAAGCATTGTCGCGAGAGAGACCGGACTTGGCGGCGATGCAGCCTATCGAAACGGTCACGACCCAGGTAGATGCTGGATCACGACAGGGGGAAGACATGACGCGTATCGATGGCGCCGAGGTCCTGAAGCGGACGCTCGCGGACGACGAGGCCGCCATCCTCGATGCCTGGACCCTGTCCCTCCGGGAGGGGACATCCCTGCAGAGCGGCCGCATCCGCGAGGCCGAGCTCCAGACCCAGGCCAGGGCGGTCTATCGCCAGCTTCGGGACGCTTTCGCCGCGGGCGGGCTCGACGCCGACGCGGAGGGCTTCGCCCAGCTCCGCGACACCCTCGCCGACATCTCGCGCTCGCGGGCGATCCAGGGCTTCACGCCGACCGACACGGCCAACTTCGTGTATTCCCTCAAGCCGCCGGTCTTCGAGGCCCTCGAGAAGGCCCACGCGACGGACGCGGCGACGCTGGCGGCGGGGACCCGGGCCGCGAGCAGGGTGCTCGATCGGCTCGGCCTGCACACCATGGAGGTGTTCCTGGCCAGCCGCGAGGAGGTGATCGGGCGCCAGGGGCAGGAGATCGCCGAGCTCTCGACCCCGGTGGTCCGGCTCTGGGACGGCATCCTCGCGCTGCCGCTCATCGGCACCCTCGACAGCGCCCGGACCGGCGTCGTGATGGAGAACCTGCTCCAGGCGATCGTCGACGAGGAGGCCGAGATCGCCATCATCGACATCACCGGCGTGCCGACCGTCGACACCCTGGTGGCGCAGCACCTGCTGAAGACCGTCGCGGCGGCGCGGCTGATGGGCGCCGACTGCATCGTCTCCGGCATCCGGCCCCAGATCGCCCAGACCATGGTCCATCTCGGCGTCGAGCTGAACGTCGTCTCGAAGGCGACCCTGGCCGACGCCTTCGCCGTCGCCCTGAGGCGGACCGGCCGCAAGGTGGTGCGCCAGCAGGCCTCCATCGAGGGACGCGGCTGACGCCATGGACCGCATTCCGATCCTCAAGCTGGGTGGCGCCCTCATCGTCACCATCCAGGTCGACATGCACGACCGCCTCGCTCTCGCGCTGGAGGAGGACCTCACCGCGATGATCGCGCGCACCGGCGCACGCGGCGTCCTGCTCGAGATCTCGGCGCTGGAGATCGTCGATTCCTTCATCGGGCGCATGCTGGTGAGCATCGCCGCCGTCTCGCGCGTCCTCGACGCGGAGACGGTCGTGGCCGGCATGCGGCCGGCTGTCGCCATCACCCTGGTCGAACTCGGGCTGGAGCTGACCGGCATCAAGACCGCCCTCAACGTCGAGCGCGGCATGGCGCTGATCCAGGCGCGGCTCGCCGAGGAGGAGGACGGCTGCGGGGGCGACCGTGAAGGCCACGAAGGCTGAGCCCCCGAAGGCCGAGACCCTCGCGATCCGCTCGGGCGACGACGTCGTGCGGGTGCGCCAGCGGGTCCGCGCGCTCGCCGTCGAGATCGGCCTCGGGCTCGTCGACCAGACCAAGATCGTCACCGCCGCGAGCGAGCTCGCGCGCAACACCCTCGACTACGGCGGGGGCGGCCACGTCCACGCGGAGATTGTCCAGGCCGGGACGCGCCGGGGCCTGCGCCTGACCTTCGAGGATCAGGGCCCCGGCATTGCCGACATCGATCAGGCGATGACCGACCACTACACTTCCGGCGGCGGGCTCGGCCTCGGTCTCGGCGGCGCCAAGCGGCTCTCGAACGAGTTCCACATCGCGTCGACCCCCGGAGCCGGCACCCGCGTGACGATCGCGCGGTGGAAGTGAGCATGCACCGGATCACCGTGACGGAAGCGAGCCAGGTGGCCGAGGCGCGGCGGCGCGCCGTCGCCGTGGCGCAGGGCATCGGCTTTGACGAGACCGCGGCCGGACGCGTGGCCCTGGTCGTCACCGAGCTCGCCACCAACGTCGTCAAGTACGGCGTGCCGGGCGAGGTCCTGGTGGGCACCTACGAGGACGGGACCGGCTCGGGGGTCGAGATCCTCGCCCTCGACAAGGGCAACGGTTTCCAGGATCTCGGCCTCGCCCTGCGCGACGGCCATTCCACCGGCGGCAGCGCCGGCGAGGGGCTCGGCGCGGTGCGTCGCCTCTCCGACGCCTTCGACATCGTCTCCCGGCCCGGCCTCGGCACCTCGGTGCTGGCGCGCCTGTCGATCGACAAGACGCGCACCCCGGACGGCGTGCCCGGCTTCGGCGCGGTGACGGTGCCGCTGAAGGGCGAGACCGCCAACGGCGACGCCTACGCCGTGCGCGAGCGCGACGACGGCTGGACCGCCATCGTGTCGGACGGCCTCGGCCACGGGCCGGAGGCCGCCAAGGCGTCCGAGGAGGCCCTCAAGCTGTTCCGGCGCCATCGCGACGAGCCGCCCGCGGCGATCCTCGCCGCCATCCACGCGGGCCTCTCCCACACCCGCGGCGGCGCGATCTCCGTCGCGCGCTACGCCCGGGATCGCGCCACCCTCGCGCTGGCCGGCATCGGCAACGTCGCCGGGGCGGTGGTCTCCGGCGCGGCGATGAAGCGGACGGTCAGCCTGGCCGGGACGGCCGGCCACGCGGCCCGGCGGATCCAGGAGTTCGAGTACCCGATGCATGCGCGGGACCTGTTCGTGCTCTGCTCCGACGGCATCGCGACGGGCTGGTCCCTCGACGCCCATCCGGGCCTCGCCGGCGCCCACCCGACCCTCGTGGCCGGGGTCATCCTGCGCGACTTCGCCCGCGCCCGCGACGACGCCACCGTGCTGGTCGTGCGGGGGGACCCGGCATGAGGTGGCCGCTGCTCTCGAGCCTGGTCGAGCACGAGGACGACATCATCGCGGTGCGCCAGCGGGTGCGCGGGCTGGCCGAGCGCCTCGGCTTCGGCGTCCAGGACCAGACCCGGATCGCCACGGCCCTGTCCGAGATCGCGCGCAACGCCTACGGCTACGCCGGCGGCGGGCGGGTCGAGTACGGCCTCGACGCGGTGGAGGGCGGCCAGATCCTGCTGATCCGCGTCCGCGACGCGGGGCCCGGCATCCTGCATCTCGATGCCATCCTGGAGGGGCGCTACCGCTCGACCACCGGGCTCGGCATCGGCATCACCGGATCGCGCCGGCTGATGAACCGCTTCGAGATCGAATCCGTCGTCGACCACGGCACGATGGTGACGTTCGGGATGCGGCTGCCGTTCGGCTCCGAGACCTTCACGGGGCGCCGGCTGACCATTCTGGCCGACGACGTCGCCCGGGCCCGGACGGACGAGCCGGCGACCGCCATGCGCGAGCAGAACCGCGAGCTCCTGCGCAGCCTCGCCGAGCTCGCCGAACGCGAGGAGGAAGCCCAGCGCCTGAACCGGGAGCTGTCCGACACCAACCGGGGCGTGGTGGCGCTCCACGCGGAGCTGGAGGCGCAGGCCGCCCTCCTCCGCGAGGCGGGGGCCCTCCTCGAAAGCCAGGTGGCGGCCCGCACCGCCGAGCTAGCTGCGGCGAACGCCCGGCTCCTCGCCGAGGCGGCCGAGCGCGAGCGGATGGAGCAGGACCTCCGGCAATCGCAGAAGCTCGAGGCGGTCGGCCAGCTGACCGGCGGCGTGGCGCACGACTTCAACAACCTGCTGACCATCATCCGCTCGTCCGTCGACTTCCTGCGCCGGCCGGACCTGCCGGAGGACCGGCGCAAGCGCTACATGGACGCCGTCTCCGACACGGTCGACCGCGCCGCCAAGCTCACCGGGCAGCTCCTGGCCTTCGCGCGCCGGCAATCCCTCAAGCCGGAGGTGTTCGAGGTTGGGGCGTGCCTGAACGGCGTGGCCGAGATGCTCGACACCATCACCGGCGCGCGCATCCGCGTCCGGGTCGAGGCGTCGGACAGGCCGGCCCTGGTGCGCGCCGACCTCAACCAGTTCGAGACGGCCCTGGTGAACATCGCCGTCAACGCCCGCGACGCGATGGACGGCAGCGGGACGCTGACGATGCGGGTGGCGGCCGGGCAGGCCATGCCGACGATCCGGGGCCATGCCGGCTCGCGCGGGCCGTTCGCAGCGGTCTCGCTCGCCGACACCGGCTCGGGCATTCCCCTCGACGTGCTCGGGCGCATCTTCGAGCCGTTCTTCACCACCAAGGACATCGGGCGCGGCACGGGGCTCGGGCTCTCCCAGGTGTTCGGCTTCGCCAAGCAGTCCGGCGGCGACGTCGACGTGACGAGCGAGATCGGCCGGGGCACGACCTTCACCCTCTACCTGCCCGAGGTCTCGTCGGAAGCGGTCGAGGTCGCCGTCGCCGACCCCGACGCCGCCCTGTCGCCGGCGGGGCTGGGCCAGCGCATCCTGCTCGTGGAGGACAACCTCGAGGTCGGCGCCTTCTGCTCGCAGATCCTCGAGGACCTCGGTTACGCGCCCGAATGGGTGGTCAACGCGGAGGAGGCGCTCGCGCGCCTCGGGACGGACGGGGCCGGCTTCCGGGCCGTCTTCTCCGACGTCGTCATGCCCGGCATGGGCGGCATCGAGCTCGCCAAGGCGTTGCGCCTCCGCATCCCGGCCCTGCCGGTGGTGCTAGCCTCGGGCTACAGCCACGTGCTCGCCCGCGAGGACAGCCACGGCTTCGAGCTGCTGCACAAGCCCTACTCGGCCGCGCAGGTCGGCCGGGTCCTGCGCCGGATCATCGGCACCGCGCCTTCGGCCCCCGAACCCCCGGAGCACGGCTGATGACGCAGGATCCGACGGCGCCCGCCGCGCTGTCCGAGCGCGACCGGCTCGCCGCCCTCGCGGAGTACGGGATCCGCGACAAGCTGGACATGCGCCGGGCTCTCGGCGCGAACGGGCTGTCCTGACATCCGATACGGCGGACACCGAGGTCTGTGGGAGCGTCGTCCGGCCGTCGGCCGGACGCGTCTCGCACCGACGGATCACACGTCGAGGTTGGCCACGCTGAGCGCGTTCTCCTGGATGAACTCGCGCCGGGGCTCGACCACGTCGCCCATCAGCTTGACGAACAGGTCGTCGGCGTCGGTGGTGTCCTTGACCTTGACCTGGAGCAGCGAGCGGATGTCGCGGTCGAGCGTCGTCTCCCACAGCTGCTGCGCGGTCATCTCGCCCAGGCCCTTGTAGCGCTGGAGCTGGAGCCCCTTCCGGCCGAACGCCATCACCGCCTCGAACAGCGCGACCGGCCCGTGCAGGACCGTCGATTCGCCCTTGCGCGAGAAGGTGACCGGCTCGCCGTAGATCTCGCGGAGCGCGTCGGCGCGGTCGGCGAGGCGGCGCGCCTCCTGCGAGGCGATGAGGCCGGCATCGAGCGTCGCGACCTGGCGCACGCCGCGCAGCGTGCGCCCGAAGACGTAGCCGCCCTCCGACGCCTCGCCCTGCCAGCCCTGCTCGATGTCGTCGGCGATGGCGTCGAGGCGCCTGGCCGTCACGTCGGCCAGGACCTCGGCCTCGCCCGCGTGCTCGGCCGCCTCCGGCCGGAAGGCGCCGGCCAGCACCGCCTGCTCGACCACCGAGCGGTCGTAGCGGGTGTGCAGGCCGAGCAGGATGCCGCGGAAGGTGCGGGCCTCCTCGACCAGCGTCTTGAGCTGCGGGCCGCCGAAGGCCGCGCCCGAGGCCAGCGTCAGGGTCGCGCCCTCGACGCCCTGGTCGATCAGGTAGTCCTCGAGGGCGCGCTCGTCCTTGAGGTAGAGCGCCTTGCGCCCGCGCTCGGCTTTGTAGAGCGGCGGCTGGGCGATGTAGAGGTGGCCGCGCTCGATCAGCTCCGGCATCTGCCGGAAGAAGAAGGTCAGGAGCAGGGTGCGGATGTGCGAGCCGTCCACGTCCGCGTCGGTCATGATGATGATGCGGTGGTAGCGCAGCTTGTCCGGGTTGAAGCCCTCGCGGTCGGTCGAGGACCGCCCGATCCCGGCCCCGAGCGCGGTGATCAGCGTGCCGATCTCGGCCGAGCCGAGCATCCGGTCGGCGCGCACGCGCTCGACGTTGAGGATCTTGCCCCGCAGCGGCAGCACCGCCTGGAAGGTGCGGTCGCGGCCCTGCTTGGCCGAGCCGCCGGCCGAGTCGCCCTCGACCAGCAGGATCTCGCACTTGCTCGGGTCGCGCTCCTGGCAGTCGGCGAGCTTGCCCGGCAGCGAGGCGATGTCGAGCGCGCCCTTGCGGGTCACGGTCTCGCGCGCCTTGCGCGCGGCCTCGCGGGCCGAGGCCGCCAGGATCACCTTGCCCATCACCGACCGGGCCTGGGACGGGTTCTCCTCCAGCCAGTTCGACAGGCCCTCGTTCAGCACGTTCTCCACCGCCGGGCGCACCTCGGAGGAGACGAGCTTGTCCTTGGTCTGCGACGAGAACTTCGGGTCCGGCACCTGCACCGAGATCACCGCGGTCAGGCCCTCGCGGCAATCCTCGCCGGTGAGGGTGATCTTCTCGCGCTTGGCGATGCCCGACGATTCCGCGTAGCCGGTGATCTGGCGGGTCAGCGCGGCGCGGAACCCCGCCATGTGGGTGCCGCCGTCGCGCTGCGGGATGTTGTTGGTGAAGGGCAGCACCGTCTCGTTGAACGAGTCGTTCCACCAGAACGCCACCTCGACGCGGATGCCGTCGCGCTCCGAGCGCACCATGACGGGCTTGGACACGCCCTCGATCGGCTTGCGCGAGCGGTCGAGGTAGCGCACGAACGCCTCGATCCCGCCCTCGTAGTACAGCTCTTCGCGCCGGTGCTCGGGGTGGCGCGCGTCGGTCAGCACGATCCGGACGCCGGAATTGAGGAAGGCGAGCTCGCGCAGGCGCTTCTCCAGCGTCGCGAAGTCGAACTCGATCATCGTGAAGGTGTCGGTGGAGGGCAGGAAGCTGACCTCCGTCCCCTTCCGCCCGTTGCCGGGGCCGAGGACCTTGAGCGGGGCCACGGCGTCGCCGTGGCGGAACTCCATCGTGTGCTCCTTGTCGTTGCGCCAGATGCGCAGGCGCAGCCACTGCGACAGGGCGTTGACGACCGAGACGCCGACGCCGTGCAGGCCGCCCGAGACCTTGTAGGAATTCTGGTCGAACTTCCCGCCGGCGTGGAGCTGGGTCATGATGACCTCGGCCGCCGAGACGCCCTCCTCCTTGTGGATGTCCACCGGGATGCCGCGGCCGTTGTCCGAGACCGTGCAGGAGCCGTCGGCGTTCAGCGTCACGGTCACGAGGTCGGCATGGCCCCCCAGGGCCTCGTCGATGGCGTTGTCCACCACCTCGTAGACCATGTGGTGCAGGCCCGAGCCGTCGTCGGTGTCGCCGATATACATGCCGGGGCGCTTGCGCACGGCATCCAGGCCCTTGAGCACGCGGATCGACTCCGCGCCGTAGGCGTCGACGAATTCGGCGGGGGGCACGGCGCCCTGGGACAGGTCGTTCGGGTTCTGGTCAGACATCAAGGTCCTCGGGCAGGCGGGTCCGAGCGCGAGGGTCCGGCGCCCGCTTGGGAGCAGCCCCGCCTGCGATTCGATCAGTCCGCCTCATATAGGCGTTCCGCCTTGAAATTGCATCGTTTCCAGGCTTGCACGGCCTGGCTCGGTCCCGTGTTCTGACGCGGCCGCCTTAACGTCGGGTTAGGCCTGAATCCCGCCGGCCGTCGCCGCGTCGAGGCGTGCGATCGCATCGGGCGGGAGGCGCAGCGTGGCGGCCCCGATCAGCTCGTCGAGCTGCGCCACCGAGGTCGCGCTGGCGATCGGCGCGGTGATGCCGGGGCGCGCCATGATCCAGGCGAGCGCCACCTGCGCCGGGCTGGCGCCGTGCTCGGCGGCGACCGCATCGAGCACGGCGAGCAGCGCGAAGCCCTTCGGCGTCAGGTACTTCGACACCCGGTTCTCGCGGGCGCGGCCGGCGGCGGACTCCGCCGAGCGGTACTTGCCGGTGAGGAAGCCGGCCGCGAGCGAGAAGTAGCCGATCACGCCGAGCCCGGCCTCGCGGCAGACCGGCTCGAGCTCGGCCTCGTAGCCGCGCTCGGCCAGGCTGTAGTCGGGCTGCAGGCATTCGTAGCGCGGCAGGCCCGCGCGTTCCGCGACGGCCAGCGCCTCGCGCAAGCGCGCGGCGGAAAAATTCGAGGCGCCGATCGCCCGCACCTTGCCCGCCTGGATCAGGCGCTCGTAGGCGCGCAGCGTCTCCTCCTGCGGGGTCGCCGCGTCGTCGGCATGCGACTGGTACAGGTCGATCCGGTCGGTCCGGAGCCGGCGGAGCGAGGCCTCGCAGGCCTCGGCGATGCGCGCGGGCGCGAGGCCGGTCCTGCCCCCGCCCATGTCCATGCCGACCTTGGTCGCCAGCACGACCTTGTCCCGCGTGCCGCGCGCGGCGAGCCAGCGGCCGATCACCGCCTCCGACTCGCCGCCCGCATGCCCGGGGGCCCAGCGCGAGTAGACGTCGGCCGTGTCGACGAAGTTCAAGCCCGCGTCGACGAAGCGGTCGAGGATCGCGAAGGACGTGGTCTCGTCGGCCGTCCAGCCGAAGACGTTGGCGCCGAGGCACAACGGGGCGACGGACAGGCCGGAGCGGCCGACGGGGCGCGTTTCCATGGCGCTCAACCCTGCAGGAACGGGTTCGAGACCCGCTCCTCGCCGAGCGTCCCGGTGGGGCCGTGGCCGGGGATGAAGGCGAGGTCGTCGCCGAGCGGCAGCACCTTCTCACGGATCGCGCGGATGAGCTGGTCGTGGTTGCCGCCCGGCAGGTCGGTGCGCCCGACCGAGCCCTTGAACACCACGTCGCCGACCAGGGCGAAGCGCGCGTCGCGGCTGACGAACACCACGCTGCCGGGCGAATGGCCGGGGGCATGCAGGATGTCGAAGGCCAGCGGCCCGACGGTCACGGCGTCGCCCTCGTCGAGCCAGCGGTCGGGCACGACCGCGCGGGCGCCGTCGATGCCGTAGTTGGCGCCGGTCTCGGGCAGCGAGTCGAGGAGGTAGCGGTCGGCCTCGTGCGGGCCCTCGATCGGCACGCCGAGGCGCTCGCGCAGCTCGGCCGCGCCGCCGGCATGGTCGATATGCCCGTGCGTCAGCAGGATCTTCTCCACGCTCACGCCCTGCTCGGCGATCGCCGCCTCGATCCGGTCGAGGTCGCCGCCGGGATCGACCACGGCGCCGACCTTGGTCGCGGCATCCCAGATCAGGGTGCAGTTCTGCTGGAAGGGCGTGACCGGGATGATCCCGACGCGGGGCGTGCCTGGCATGGTGGTCCGTTCACCGAGTGGAGGGTGGAAGCGCTGCCCGTTCTAACCCCGATCGGGTCGAGCCGCACCCCGGGGGCGGCCGCACCGCAGGAGCGCTTGTATCCGAAATGCGACGGCTCGGCCGATTCATCGCGCGTGCGCCGCCGCCGGCTGGTTGGTTGACGGTGCAACCGATACAACTTTGTGCACAATCCGTCGTCCGTCTCGCCTTCCTCCAACTCGCCTTCGTCCGTCTCGCGGATCTGCGCCGTGCCCGTGCCGCCCGCCTTCGTCGACATCGCCGCGCGGTTGCCGGTCGCGCCGCGCGTCGACCGCATCGGGTGACCGCGATGGCGTTCCGGCGCTTGCGGGGGCGCGTCCGCCTCCGCCGGATCGTGCCCGCCCTGATGCTGGCCCAGCTCGTATCCGCGGCGGCTGGGGCGGAGGCCGCGGCAAGGCCGGAGGCGGAGGTCCGATCCGGATCGGACGACGGCGTCACCCTCGACACGCTCTCCGTCGTCGGCGAGGCCCGCCCCGACGAGCCCCGCGGCTTCGGCGTGTCCGCTCCGCCCGGATCGGCCCCGAGCCCGATCGAGAACCCCGTCGGCCAGGTGGTGACGTCGATCGGGCGCGCGGGCGCGATCGACGACCGGCCGCCGACGGGGATCGGCGCCGTGCTCGCCAACAGCCCCGGCGTCACCGTCCGCCAGGGGCTCGGCGGCCGCGACGTGGTGATCTCGATCCGCGGCAACAACGCCCGCTCCACCGGCATCACCCGCAACATGGTGGTGCTGGAGGACGGGTTCCTGGTGACGCAGGCCGACGGCGCCTCGCGCTTCGACCTGTCGGATCCCCGCGCCTATTCGCGGATCGACGTGTTCCGCGGGCCGCAATCGGCCCTGTTCGGCAACTATGCCAGCGGCGGCGCGCTGGCCTTCCGCACCCGCACCGGCCGCGAGATCGACGGCGCCGAGGTCGCGGTCGACGCCGGCAGCTTCGGCGTCCTCAACACGTCCTTCGCCGTCGGCCAGGCGAGCGGCCCGTTCGAGATCAGCCTGTTTTCCAGCGACGCGCGCGGCAACGGCTACCAGGGCCATGCGAGCTTCGACACCCAGACCGTCAACCTGCTGGCGAGCTACACCCCGAGCCCGGACGACCGCTTCACCCTCAAGGTGATCGACAACGTGGTCTCCACCGGGCTGCCGGCGCGCGCGTCGCTGAACCAGTTCACCCTCAACCCGTACCAGCGCGGCTGCGAGACCGCCGCGACGGCGGCGCCCGGCTGCGCGACGGTCGCGATCCTGCGCAATGGCATCTTCGGACGGACCGTGGCGGTGACCGCCGACGAGGGCGGCTTCGGGCGCGACGACCGCCGCACCGTCGTCGCCGGCCGCTGGGAGCACGACGTCGACGCGCAGACGACCTGGCGCGTCCAGGCCGGCTACGACGAGCGCCGCTACGACCAGCCGTTCTACACCCTGGCGGGCCGCGCCAGCCTGCCCTCGGTCAACCTCGCCGCCGACCTGACCCGGCGCGGCGAGCTGTTCGGGCTGGCCGCCACCGGCTACCTCGCGCTGAGCTACGACACCATCGACATCCGCGCGCCCACCTTCAACCGGGCGGCCTACGGGGGACCGCGGATCGGCGCGCTGATCGGCCTGCAGGAGGCGATGCAGGACAACCTTGGCGGCCGAGCACGGGCCGAGATCGCCGTGTCCGACCGCTGGACCGCCGTGCTCGGGATCGGCGCGACGCGGACCGCGATCGCCGGGCGCAACACCACCTTCGCCTACACGGCCGCCGGCGCCGCCTCCGCCGTCACCGGGGTCGACCCGACCTACGTCAACGTCGCGCCCGAGCTGATCCTCGTCTACCGGCCGGATGCGGACTGGGCCCTGCGCGGCCGGGTCGCCGCCGGCTACGCGACGCCGTCGGTCGGCAACCTGTTTGTCACGCCGGCCGGCATCCCCGGCGACAACACCGGGCTCCGGTCGCAGGAGAACCTCGGATTCGACCTCGGCGCGGACTGGTCCCCGACGGCGGGCGTGCGCGTCAGCCTCACCGGCTTCTACGAGCTCTTCCGCAACGAGCTGGTCGGCCAGTCGCCGGGGGCGGGGCTCCTGTCCTACACCTTCAACGTGCCGGCCTCGGAGCACCGCGGCATCGAGCTCGGGGCGGAGGCGGCGCTCGGCTCGGGCTGGCGCGGCACGCTGGCCTACACCTTCGACGCCCAGGTCTACACGCGGTTCGTCGAGCGCCTCGCGGCCGGCCCGCTCACCGCCGCGTTCGACCGGGCCGGCAACCGCATCGTCGGCGTGCCGGAGCACCAGCTCCTCGCCCGGATCGGATACGACGTGCCGGCCGGGCCGCTCGCCGGCCTCGGCGCCTACGCCGAGGCGGTGGCGCAGGACGGATCCTTCCTCGACAACGCCAACCTGCTGCGGGTGCCGGGCTTCGCGGTCCTGAACCTCAACGTCCACTACGCGACGGCGCTCGTCGGCGACGTCCGGCGCCTCGACCTCTACGGCGAGGTCCGCAACGTCCTCGACACCGCCTATGTCGGCGCCGCCAACCCGCTGGCGAACACGCTGAGCCCCGTCACCGGCTTGCAGAACGGCCGCGCCGTGCTCGCGAACACGAGCGGCACGATCTTCGCCGGCCCGCCGCGGATCTTCATGACCGGGATGCGGCTGCGATTCTGAGCCTCGTCGCGCGCGGTCGATGGAGCGCGCGGGAGGACGATGCTCTCGGGGTCTCGCTCAGTCGGCCGCCCCGCCCTTCGGCCGGCGGAAGCCGTCGTGGAGCGCCAGCATCTCCGCCATGCCCAGCGCCCGGCTGCTCCAGCGGGTCTCGGCGGTGTTCACCTGGGTGAAGCGGTCGTGCGAGCGGCCGCCATAGGCGCCGAACAGCACCAGCGCCTCCGCGCCGTCGGGCGCCGGGCGGTCGATCCGGTAGGAGGGCGGGCCGCCCTTCGCGGTCACCCCGATCCGCACCACGGCGTCGCCGAAATGCTTCTGGCACATCCGCATGGTGGCGAGCACCGCGCGGAGATAGGCCTCGCCGTCCTCGAGGTCGGGCAGCACGTCGGCGATGGTCGCGTCGGGCGAAAGTGGGGGGCGTCGGGGCATCGGGTTCTCGCTTCCCGGTCTCCCCTACCCTGCCGCGGCGGCAAGCGCGAGGCGCCGGTCAGGTCGGCTTGCGCTTCAGTAGCGCGTCGAGCCCGCCGACCCGAAACCAGTGATAGCCGTAGCCCTCCAGGTAGAGGCCGTGGCGCCCGGCATCGTCCGCCTCGCTGCGCTCGCCCGTGAGCAGGTCGATCAGCAGCAGGCCGTCCGGCGCGGGGACGCCGGTGTCGAGCGCGACCTCGGTCGGGCCGGGCCCGAGGTTGTGGAGGCACAGCACCGCGTTGCCGCGCCAGTCGTAGCGGAGCGCCAGCACGGCCGGCTGGCCGGTCTCGAGCGCGGTGACATCGCCCCAGCCGATCTCCGGCGCCTCCTTGCGCAGGCGGATGATGCTCTGCATCCAGTTGAGGAGCGAGCCGGTCTCGTGGCGCTGGTCCGCGACGTTGACGTGCGCGTAGCCGTAGGCGCCGTGGTCGATCGGCGGCATGGTCGGCGTCGCCGACCGGGTGAAGCCGCCCTGCGCCTCGGGCGTCCACTGCATCGGCGTGCGGGCGCAGTCGCGCTCCTTCAGGGTCAGGTCGTCGCCCATGCCGATCTCGTCGCCGTAGCGCAGCACCGGGGTGCCGGGCAGCGTGAACATCAGCGAGTAGGCCAGCCGGATGCGGCGCGGGTCGCCGTCGAGCATCGGCGCGAAGCGGCGCCGGATGCCGCGGTCGTAGAGCTGCATGCCCTTGTCGGGGCCGAACCTCTCGAAGACGGTCTGGCGCTGCTTCTCGGTCAGGCGACCGAGGTCGAGCTCGTCGTGGTTCCTCAGGAAGATGCCCCACTGGCAGGAGAGCGGCCGGGGCTTGGTCCGCTCGATCGCCTTGACGAGCGGCCGCGCGTCGTGGGCCGCCAGCGCGTAGAAGGTCGCCTGGTTGACCTGGAAGTTGAACATCATGTGCGCGCGGTCGGCGTCGTCGCCGAAATAGTCGAGGTCCTGGCGGGGCAGGATGTTGGCCTCGGCCAGGATGATCGCGTCGCCCTTGCGCCATTGCAGGAACTCGCGGAAGTCGCGCAGCATGTCGAACTGCTCGCGCGGCGCGCCCGTCACGTCGGCGCCCTTCTCGGCGATGACGAAGGGCACCGCGTCCATGCGGAAGCCCGAGACCCCGAGCTCGATCCAGAAGCCCATGATCTTCAGGATCTCGGCCAGCACGGCGGGGTTGGCCGTGTTCAGGTCGGGCTGGAAGTCGAAGAAGCGGTGGAAGTAGTAGGCGCCCGCCGCCTCGTCCCAGGTCCAGGTCGTCGTCTGGACGCCGGGAAACACCATGCCTTCGTCGGCGTTGGCCGGCTTCTCCTTCGACCAGACGTACCAGTCGCGATAGGGCGAATCCGGGTCGGAGCGGGCGGATTGGAACCAGCGGTGCTGGTCCGAGGTGTGGTTGACCACGAGGTCGATCAGCACCCGCAGGCCGCGCTGCTTGGCGGCGTGGGTGAAGGCCACGAAGTCCCCGAGCGACCCGTAATCCGGGTCGACCCCGTAATGGTCGGCGATGTCGTAGCCGCCGTCGCGCTTCGGCGAGGGCTGGAACGGCATCAGCCACACCGCCGTGACGCCGAGCCCCTGGAGGTAGTCGAGCCGCCGCTCCAGCCCGGCGAAATCGCCGATCCCGTCGCCGTCGGCATCCATGAAGGTGGCGACCGACAGGCAGTAGATGACGGCGTTCTTGTACCAGAGGTCGGTGATCATCGGGCCTCGCGAGGTCGAAGGGGGCCCGACGCGCGCGGCGGGACGGAGGAAGCCGGCCGGTCCGCTACTTCCGCGCATGCTCCATGTAGGCGCGCAGCACGGCGTTGATCCGGGTCTGATATCCGCGTCCCTGGCCCTGGAAGAAGGCCAGGACGTCGGCGTCGAGCCGGATGGTCATCGGCTTCTTGCGCGACTCAGGGTGGAACACCGCCTTGCTCCAGTCGATCTCCAGCCCCGCCTCGTCGGGGTCGGAGGCGACCGCGGCCTCGACCTCGGCATCGGTCATGGCCTTCACGGCCTCCCAGTCTGTCCGGTCCTCGCCGTCCCTCCGCATCGCAGTCAGTTCCTCAGCCGTATAGCTGACGATATGCGGCTCGTTCCTCATGACGTGCCCTCCGGAGTGAGATCGCGCGACGCCGATCGCCGCGCCATGTCCAGACCAGGGCGACGAACACCCCGTCGAGTTCGGCGACGGTGATCATGCGCGGCTCGGGCGCATGCGTCGACGGCAGGTCGAGCCGGGCGCGACCGTCGAACAGGAGGTCCGCCCTGACGAAATCGAGCCGGTGCTTGGCAAGGTTGCCGAGCCGCTTGGCCTCGTCCCACTCGAACATCGCAGCGCACCGTAACGTGTCCATACGAAGCGTCAATACGCAGCCGCGCACAAGCCCGGGGCGAGGCACGCTCCTTAAAACAGCCGCGTTGTGCACGCCCTGTTCAGGGCGACGCCCGCAGGTTCGGGGCGCGCGTGGAAGAGCCCGGTGCCCCGGATTTCATGAACACCATCCTGATCAAGCTGTTCGCGACCGCCCTGACGCTGAGCCAGGTCACGACCAAGCCCGATGCGGTGAGGACCCGGTTCGACCCTGCCGTCGACGGTCCGCAGGTCGTGCAGATCCTGCGCGACGGCTGCGCGCACATGCGAAAAGCCTTCGACATCGAGGACATCAACCTCGACGAGCTGATCTCCACCGCGATGGAGGACCCGAGCGCGGTGGCGGGGCCGGCGGCGCCGAAGATCCTGCACGGGCTCGACATCGGCGAGCTGAACACGAGCTACAAGCAGTTCTGCAAGGGCGAGAACCCCAAGACCTCGCCGTTCGACGCCCGCGAGGTGATCGAATTCTACAACAAGGCGACCACCGATCTGCCGACCGCCGAGGCCCTGCGCGACAAGGCGCTGCCGGGCATGACCCGCATCCTCGACGCCTCGGGAAAGCCCTTCGCCGAGACCTTCGAGCCGAACGGCCGCCGCCTCGTCGTGCCGATCGGCGACGTGCCGCAACTGGTCCGACAAGCTTTCATCGCCGCCGAGGACAAGCGCTTCGAGAGCCACCACGGCATCGACGAGCGCGGGGTGATCCGCGCCTTCATCGGAAACCTCGCCGCCCCGGGCCGCCCGGCCGGCGGCTCGACCATCACGCAGCAGGTGGTGAAGAACCTCTCGGTGGGCGACGACGTCACCTACGAGCGCAAGATCCGCGAGATGATCGTCGCCTCCCGCCTGGAGCGCATCCTCGGCAAGCCGCAGATCCTCGGGCTCTACCTCAACGGGATCTATCTCGGCCGCGGCGCCTACGGCATCGAGATGGCCGCCAGGAGCTATTTCGGGAAGTCGGTGGGCGAGCTCACCCTGCCCGAGGCGGCGCTTCTCGCCGGCATGCCGAAGGGCCCCAACTTCTACAGCCCCGACAAGTACCCCGAGCGCGCCCGCGAGCGCCGCGCCTACGTGCTCGCCCGCCTCAAGGAGGAGGGGGCGATCACCGAGGCCGAGATGGCGGCGGCCGTCGCCTCCGACCTCGGGCTGAAGCCGATCGAGACCGCGCGGCGGGATTCCGGGTTCTACGTGGTCGATCATCTCACCCGCGAGGCCCGCACCTTCGCCGGCCTCGACTCGCTCACCGCTTCGTCCTTCACCGTGCGCTCGACCATCAATGCCGGGCTGCAGCGGGCGGTCGAGGGCGCGCTGCAGGACGGGCTGGCGAATTACGAGCGCGGCACCGGGCGCCAGACCTTCTCCGGGCCGGAGTTCAACCTCGCCGACAGCGTGCGCAAGCTCGGGGCGGCGACGCCCGCCCCCGAGGCGGCGCCGCAATCGCTGCCGGGCGTGACCGGGGCGGAGGCGAAACCCGCGGCGAAACCCGAGGCGGCGAAGGCGGCCGTCGGCAGGCCGGCGCGCGGAAAGCCGGTCGCCGCGGCGGCGCCCGCCGAGAAGCCGGTGTGGCTGCGGGCGCTCGAGAGCGCCCGGCCGGTGCTCTACGACGTGCGCTGGCCGCTCGCCGTGGTGCTGGAGACCGGCCGCAACGGCGTGAAGGTCGGGCTCGGCGACGGCCGCGTCGCGCTGCTCGACCCCGGCATCGCTCGCGGCAGGCTGCAGCCGTACGACGTCGTCCGGGTGAAGCTGCGGGACGGCAAAGGTCTGCGCGCCGAGATCCGCGTGAAGCCGTCGGTGCAGGGCGCGGCCCTGGTGCTGGAGAACCGCACCGGCCGCATCCTGGCGATGGCCGGCGGGTTCTCCTACCCGGCGAGCCAGCTCAACCGCGTGACGCAGGCGGTGCGCCAGCCCGGCTCGACCCTGAAGCCGCTGACCTACCTCGCCGCGCTGAATGCCGGCCTGCAGCCCAACACCCTGGTGATGGACGCGCCCGTGACCCTGCCGCCGATCGGCGGGGTCGGCGACGCATGGTCGCCGAAGAACTACGAGGGCGGCGGCTCCGGCCCGACGACCCTGCGGCGCGGCCTGGAATTCTCCAAGAACCTCGTCACCGCCCGCCTCCTCCAGGGCGGGATCGCGGACAAGGCGCCGGCCAGCCTCAAGCGGGTCTGCGACATCGCCCTGGAGGCGCAGATCTACGCCGCCTGCGAGCCGTACTACCCGTTCGTGCTGGGCGCCCAGCCGGTGCGGATGATCGACCTCGCCGGGTTCTACGCCGCGGTGGCCAACGAGGGCGCCCGCACCGCGCCCTACGCCCTCGAAGGGATCGAGCGCGACGGCAGGACCGTCTACGCCCACGCGGCCCGCGAGCCGGTGCGGATCGGCTCGGCCGACCGGGTCGCGTTCTACCAGCTCAAGACCATGCTCCAGGGCGTGACCAACCACGGGACCGCGGCGGCCCTGGCGCGGGTCTCGCAGTTCGTGGCCGGCAAGACCGGCACCTCGGAGAACGAGAACGACGCGTGGTTCGCCGGCTTCACCAACGAGGTCACGGTGGTGGTCTGGGTCGGCTACGACAACGCCGACGGCACCCGCAAGACGCTGGGCCGCGGCCAGACCGGCGGCCACGTCTCCGTGCCGATCGCGTCCGCGATCTTCCAGGCCGCCTGGGCCAACGGCGTGGCCAAGACCCCGCTGGCCCCGCCCTCTCCGGAGGCGCGGCAGATGCTCGTCGACCTCTCGATCGACCCGCGCAGCGGGCAGCGCGTCTCGGGCGGCGGGTTCACCGAGCACTTCCGCAAGGCCGCCGACGGCCGCATGGCCGACACGCAGTACAAGCTGCTGCCGCGCGAGAACGCCTACGCGATGCGGCCGGACGCGGAGGACGGCGACCTCTCGGGCCTCGAGGACGGCGCCGACGTCGCCGGCGACGCCTACGGCAACCGCGCGCCCGATGCCGACCTGCTCGACCCGTTCGGCGACCGGCGCCCGGCGATGCGCAGCCACCGGGCCCAGGGCGACCTCGACGGCGGCTCCCGGCTCTGGCCCGGCCAGACGGCGCGCTCGCCCTTCGGCGACGACGATGCCCGGCCGCGGCGGCGCGACCCCGATTACCTGTTCGGCGACGACCCGCGCTACTGACGCCGCCGCCCCTCCCCCTTTCCCATCGAGGTTTCTTTCGTGCGGATGCAGCTTCCGGCTCGCCTTGCCCTGCCCTTGCTCGTGCTCCCGGGGCTCGTGCTCTCGGGCGCCCCATGCGCGATGGCCCAGGCGCCGGCACCGTCGCCCGCGCAGCCGGGCAT
>NZ_VRUV01000279.1:0-6064 GCF_008039455.1 Methylobacterium sp. WL116 | reverse complement strand
ACCGTGCCGTGCGCGGCTTGCCCGCCGCGACGCCCTCGGGCGGCTCGACGCCGGCCTCCGCCAAGGTGCCGAGCAGGTCCTCGAAGTCCTTGGCCTCGCGGAAGTTCTTGTAGACGGAGGCGAAGCGCACGTAGGCGACGTCGTCGAGGCCCTTCAGGCCCTCCATCACCAGCTCGCCGATCGCCTCCGAGGTGATCTCGGCCTCGCCGCCGCTCTCGAGCTGGCGGGTGATGCCGCTGACCAGCCGCTCGATCCGCTCGGGGTCGACCGCGCGCTTGCGCAGGGCCACGCCGATCGAGCGCTGCAGCTTGTCGCGCTCGAACGGCACGCGCTTGCCCGAGCGCTTGAGCACCACGAGCTCGCGCAGCTGCACGCGCTCGAAGGTGGTGAAGCGGCCGGCGCAGTCCGGGCAGACCCGGCGGCGGCGGATCGCGGCGCCGTCCTCGCTCGGCCGCGAATCCTTCACCTGCGTGTCGGAGCCGCCGCAATAGGGACACCGCATCGGGCGGACCTTCTCATCGAGCCGGAAAGACGGCGGCCTCTCGGGAAACGAGAACGGCCGCGGATCGAGGCGATCCGCGGCCGTCTCTATCGTGTTGCAGTGCACGCCGGAAGGCTTCCCTTCCGGCGGCGTCCGGATCAGCCGTAGATCGGGAACCGGTCGGTGAGGGCGTGGACGCGGGTCTTGACCGAGGCCTCGACCGTGGAATCCCCGGCCTCGCCGTTCGCCACGAGCCCGTCGAGCACCTCGACGATGAAGCCGCCGATCTGCTTGAACTCGGCGACGCCGAAGCCGCGCGAGGTGCCGGCCGGCGTGCCCAGGCGGATGCCCGAGGTGATCGTCGGCTTCTGCGTGTCGAAGGGGACGCCGTTCTTGTTGCAGGTGATGTCGGCCCGCGACAGCGCGGCTTCCGCCGCCTTGCCGGTGAGGCCCTTCCGCTGCAGGTCGACCAGCATCAGGTGGTTGTCGGTGCCGCCCGAGGTGATGTCGTAGCCGCCCGACATCAGGGTGTCGGCCAGCGCCTTGGCGTTCTCGATCACTTGGCGGGCGTAGATCTTGAACTCGGGCTTCAGGGCCTCGCCGAAGGCCACGGCCTTGCCGGCGATGACGTGCATGAGCGGGCCGCCCTGCAGGCCGGGGAAGATCGCCGAGTTGAACTTCTTGGCGAGCGCCTCGTCGTTCGTCAGGATCATGCCGCCGCGCGGGCCGCGGAGCGTCTTGTGGGTCGTCGTGGTGGCGACGTGGGCGTGCGGGAACGGCGACGGGTGCACGCCGGCGGCGACGAGGCCGGCGAAGTGCGCCATGTCGACGAAGAAGTACGCGCCGACCGCGTCGGCGATCTCACGGAACTTGGCGAAGTCCCAATGGCGCGGATAGCCCGAGCCGCCGGCGATGATCACCTTCGGCTTGTGCTCGTGGGCCAGCGCTTCGACCTGCTCCATGTCGATGCGCTGGTCGTCGCGGCGCACGGTGTAGGAGACCGGCTTGAACCACTTGCCCGAGACGTTCGGGGGCGCGCCGTGGGTGAGGTGGCCGCCGGCGGCGAGGTCGAGGCCGAGGAAGGTGTCGCCCGGCTGCATCAGGGCCATGAACACGCCCTGGTTCGCCTGGCTGCCGGAGTTCGGCTGCACGTTGGCGAAGCCGACGCCGAACAGGCGCTTGGCGCGCTCGATGGCGAGGTTCTCGGCGATGTCCACGAACTGGCAGCCGCCGTAGTAGCGACGGCCGGGATAGCCCTCCGCGTACTTGTTGGTCAGCACCGAGCCCTGCGCCTCGAGCACGGCGCGCGAGACGATGTTCTCGGAGGCGATCAGCTCGATCTCGTGCTGCTGCCGGCCGAGCTCCTGCTCGACGGCCTTGGCGATCTCCGGATCCGCGTCGCTCAGCGGGGCCGCGAAGAAGGAGTTCGAAAAATGCTTGTCGGAAGCGGTACCAGCGCTCATGGATGGCCTCTGTTCTTGTATGCGGGCGAAATCGGCGCGCTCGTCCCGTCGGCGTGCACGGGCGAGCCTTCGTAGCGCTACTCTCTACACGCGTGCGTGGAAGCCGCCAACACAGGCCTTTTTGCCGCGGGGGCAAGAAAAGTTGAGGCCGGGCGCCCGGCAGCGTCAACTGCACGCTGAAAGCACGGCTGGGCGATCGGCCGTGCCTCGCTCCACAGCGCTATAGGAAAATTGACTTTATTAGGAATATATGGCAAGGCCTCTTCGGGGGAGCTTTGGCATGAACGAACGTCGAGACCAGCTTCGATTCGCGCACAGAGTTGCAGAGATCCGCCTGCGGATTGCGATGCTGTCCGTGCTCAGCCATTCCCTCAAAGCCGGCTTTCGCCCGGATCAACCCCGAGGCCCGGATGGTCGCTGGACCGGCGGCGCCGGTCAGATCGTGCGCAGCCAGATAGAGAAAACCGGGAACGCAAGGATCGACGCGAAGACCGAGCTTCTTGTGGATGTCGTCAAGGAGGCAATCTCGATCTCGGGAGATGTCCGTGTGCCGGCCTACGGCGTCCGATTGCATGCTGCGACCGCTCGATTGATTCGCAATCTGGATATTCCAGGTATCGGCCGGCACGGCGTCGAGCAAAGCTTCAGCCTGGGCGATAGTGTTCGTTATGGGCTGGAGGGACGCGTGCGGACCGACGTGGTCTTGCGCGATGGAAGAACATCCTCGGCGCTGATATCGGCGATATGAGATTTCAAGACGGAACAGGACGAAGATAAGCGTTTTTGCCGACATCCACTGGTTTTGAGGGACAGAACATGACGATGGAAGCCTACGCGTTCTGCGCCCGTCCGATCAAATCGATCGAAGACTGGCAAGCGTCGATCGATGCCCTCGGGTTCGATCTGAGATTGAGATCGGCTCGCGATCTCGCGGATCATCGGGGGCACCTTCCGGCGCTTTGGCGTGGCCGAGAAGCCGGGTTAGAGTTCGGCGCTTGCGCGTTCGCGGAACTGGCGGAAACGTACGACGACATCGATCTCGGCGGGCCGTGGCCCTACGCCTACGCCTTCTATTTCGCGGCTTTGCCGAGTTGCGTCGGCACGTGGCTGGCGCTGGCCGCCTGCCTGACGCTGACCGACGGCGTGGCTTTCGACCCGCAAGAGGGAAGAATTCTTCGACCCGGAGAGGCCGCACGCTATGCGCAGGATACCGAGAACGAGGTCGATCGGATCGAGTCAGGGGAGGTCGGTCGGACGCCTTCATAGATGTCGAAGGTTGGAGGGGCCCGCCGACATGGGTCGCGTCGAACGACGGACCCATCCGCCGGCCTCACGCCGACACGTTGATCTCCACTAGCACCGTCTCCGTCTCGAACTCCGCCGCGTGCCACGCCTCCGCGGGGAAGTGGAACACGCTGCCGGGGCCGAATGCCGCACGGCCCTGCTCGGTCTCCAGGATGCCTGAGCCGGAGAGCACCTGCACGAACTGCTCGTGCGCGTGGCTGTGCCGCGCCGCCGAGGTGCCCGCTGGGACGACGATCCGCACGAGGCTGGCGCCCGCGCCCGGGATCGTGCGCTTGGCGACGCCGTTTTCCGCGACGGTCTCGTCGCGTTCGTCCCAGGCGAGCAGGTGGTCGGTCATGGTGGCCTCGTGGTCAGCCCTCGAACATGATGCAGGCGCGGTCCCGGTCAACGCACGATGCGCTCACGGCCACACCTTGATCGCCACCGGCCGCCGCAGCAGGTCGCGGTCCGAGGTGATGGTGCAGCCCTCCGTCCGCAGCGTGACGTAGGTGAGGATCGCGGTGTCGCCGACGTCGTCGAAGTTCCGGCCCTCGGCCCTGGGGTCGAGGAGGGACGGGTAGGCGATCAGGCCGCCCGGCGCCGCGCAGGGGTCGTCGTAGAGCGTCGCCCCAGCGACGAGCAGCCGCGGCACGTCCCAGGTCAGAAGGTCGCGCGAGCTCGTCCAGTAGAAGCCCGATTGCGCGAACCCGTCACCCGCCTTGGCCATGAACAGGGCGACGAAGGCGCCGGTGCCGCGATGGCGGACCACCGCCCCGACGGGCGTCGGGAACGGCGCCACCGGCTTGCAGGCCTCGGCCCGCGCGCCCTTGGTGCGATACGGATCCGGGAAGGACGCGGTGAAGCCGGTGCCGGTCCAGGCGCGCCAGCTCGCCGCATCGCCGGGCGTGGCGGTGCGGAACAGGCACACCCCGGCCTCCTGATCCCCGGGCCGGTCCCAGCCGGTGGTCGAGACGAAGACGTAGCGGAAGCGCCCGTCGGCGAAGACGTTCGACGGGTTAAAGAAGCCGCGGTGACGCCCCTGGCCGACCTCCTGCCGGAACGGGGCCGCCATCGCCACCGCGGGCGGGGTCGTGCGCAGGAAGCTGCGGCCGCCATCCGCGGAGGCGGCGGCGGTGATCGTGTTGTACCAGCAGGCCTCGTAGGTCTCGGCCGTGCAGCGGCCCGGATGCTCGTTCGCCTGGTACTCGTGGTGCACCAGCGCGGCGATCCGGGCGCCGTCCTCGGTCCAGGTGGCGGTGATCCAGGAGCGGTCGTCGTAGAGCGCCGGGTCGGCCTTCTCGCCCGAGTCGAGCACCACCGTGCAGTCGAGCTTGAGGTGGTCGAGGTCCGGCCCGCGCAGGGCCCGGTTGCGGTAGTGCATGCCGAACAGGGCGACCGCACCGGTGGCATCCCGGAACGCGCGGGCCGAGGCGTCGGGCACGTCGGCGCCGTCACAGGCGTCGCGCCCGGCCTTGAACACGATGCTCGGCGGCCCGACCAGGGTCAGGCTCGACAGCGGCGGCTCGGCGGCCGCCTGCGCGAGCGCCGGCAGCGACAGGAGAAACAGCGCGAGGCGGAGCCGCATGGGACGAGACCGATGGGTGCGCCGAAAGCGCACTTGGACGAGGAGCGCGCACGGACGACGGTCGCGCGCCTGGACAAACCACGGGAGTTTCTGTTCAGAACCGTTACAGAATGGCTTCCCGCCGGTGCGGGGGCCCGATCCTCCCGAGCCGAGTCCCCATCCATGCTGATCCTGATCCTCGGGCTGGTGCTGTTCCTCGGCACCCACGCCTTCTCGATGCTGCGCGCCAAGCGCTCCGAGGTCGTCGGCCAAGTCGGCGAGGGCAAGTACAAGCTCGGCTACACCCTGCTCTCGGTCCTCGGCCTCGTGCTGATCGGTGTCGGCTTCCACAACTATCGCGTCGACGGGTACATCCCGGTCTGGGATCCGCCGGTCTGGACGCGCCACCTGTCCCTGGTGCTGGTGCTGCTCGCCTTCATCGTGCTGGCCTCGGCCTACCTGCCGGGCCACATCCGGGCGAAGGCCAAGCACCCGATGCTGCTCGCCGTGAAGATCTGGGCGACGGCGCACCTGCTCGCCAACGGCGACCTCGGCTCGATCCTGCTGTTCGGCTCGTTCCTGGCCTGGGCGGTGATCGCCCGGATCAGCGCCAAGCGCCGCGCGCTCACGGCGGGTCAGGTCGTCGCGCAGCACGGGGGCGCCGCGGCCCCTGCGGGCTGGCGCAACGACGCGATCGCGGTGGTCGTCGGCGTCGTCGCCTGGTTCGTGTTCGGCAAGTATCTCCACCCGATCCTGATCGGCGTCTACGCCTGGCCGGGCCAGGCGTAGACGCCGCCCGGTCGCCAAACCGGCGCCCGCGTGCTAGGCGCGGGGCCAATCGAGACGCTTCAGGTCGTCCGGCTCGCGCGCCGGACCGGGATACGATGGCTGAGAACAACGAGTTCATCCGCGAGGTCAACGAAGACTATCGCCGCGACAAGGTCGCCGAGATCTGGCGCCGCTACAGCGGCGTGATCATCGCGGTGGCGATCCTGGTGGTCGCCGGCGTCGGCGGCTGGCGCTACTGGCAGACGGGCCAGCGCAACGCGGCCGAGGCCGCCTCGCAGCAGTTCGACGAGGCCAACCGCCTGGCCCGCGACGGCAAGGTGGCGGAGGCCGACAAGGCGTTCGACGCCCTCGAGGCGCAGGGGCCGGCCGGCTACCGCCTGCTCGCCCAGTTCCGCTCGGCCGCCGAGACCGCCAAGCGCGACCCGGCCGCGGGTGCCGCCGCGTTCGAGGCGATCTCCGGCGACACGGCGCTCGGCGACGGCC
>NZ_VRUV01000278.1:0-6100 GCF_008039455.1 Methylobacterium sp. WL116 | reverse complement strand
CCAGGCGTCGGCCTCGCGGGAGCGCGCCACCGCCTCGCGCGGGTCGATCGACCGGCTCTTCAGCGCCACCACCACCGCGTCGACCTCCGGCAGGGCGAGGTCGTCGGCCGGCACGCCGATGGTCTGCACCGTGCGCAGGCCGGCCCTGGTCAGGGTGTTGGCGAGGTCCGAGGCGCCGGTATAGTCGTCGGCGACGCAGCCGAGGGCGAGCGGCAGGCTCATCGTGCATCCCCCCGCCGGCCTTCGCGATAGGGCGAGAACCAGCCGAGGCCCGCGACGGTGCCGGCGGCCGGGTTGTACTCGCAGCCGACGAACCCGTCGTAGCCGAGCCAGTCGAGCTCCGCGAAGAGGAAGGCGTCGTCGATCTCGCCGGTGCCGGGCTCGTGTCGCCCCGGCACCGAGGCGGTCTGCACGTGGCCGACGATCGGCATCAGCGCGCGCAGCCGCATCGTCACGTCGCCGTGCAGGATCTGGCAGTGGTAGAGGTCGAACTGCAGCTTCAGGTTCGGCCGCGCGAGGTCGCGGATCAGCGCCGCCGCCGCCCCGAAATCGTTCAGGAAGTAGCCCGGCATGTTGCGGCCGTTGATCGGCTCCAGCACGAGGTCGAGCCCCGCCGCGCCGAGAGCGTCGGCGGTCCAGGCGACGGCGCGGCGGTAGGCGTCGCGCGCGGCCGGATCGTTCGGGTCGGCCAGCCCCGCCATCAGGTGGAGGCGCCCGACGCCGGTGGCCTCGGCGTAGCGCAGAGCGGTCGCGACGCCCTGCTTCAGCTCGTCGAAGCGCTCGGGCAGGGCCGCGAGCCCGCGCTCGCCGGCCTCGAAGTCGCCCGGCGGCAGGTTGAACAGCGCCTGGGTCAGGCCGTGGCGCGCCAGGCGGTCGGCGATGGCGTCGGCCGGATGCGCGTAGGGGAACAGGAACTCGACGGCGCCGAAGCCCTGGTCCGCGGCTGCTGCGAAGCGGTCGAGGAAGGGGAGCTCGGTGAACATCAGGGTGAGGTTGGCGGCAAAGCGCGGCATGGATGGACCTCCTCAGCGCTTCGCGGCCGGCAGGGTCGCGCCCGAGACCTGGGCGTAGAGCCGCGCGACGGAGGCATCGTCGTCGCGGCCCATCCCCGAGCCCGACGCCATCAGGAACATCTGCAGGGCGGCGGCCGCCACCGGCACCGGGTACTTCTCGGCGCGCGCCATGTCCTGCACGATGCCGAGGTCCTTGACGAAGATGTCGACCGCGCTTCTGGGGCTGTAATCGCCGTCGAGGACGTGCGGCATCCGGTTCTCGAACATCCAGGAATTGCCGGCCGACTTCGTGATCACCTCGTAGACGCGGGCGAGGTCGAGGCCCTGCTTGGCGGCGAAGCTCATGGCTTCCGACGCGGCAGCGATGTGCACGCCCGCGAGCAGCTGGTTGATCATCTTGAAGGCCGCGCCCTGGCCGGCTTCGTCGCCGAGCTCGTAGAGCGTGCCGGCCATCGCACCGAGCGCCGGGCGCGCCGCGTCGAAGGCGGCGGCCGAGCCGGAGGCCAGGAAGGTCAGAGCCCCGTCGGCGGCGCGCGCCGCGCCCCCGCTCATCGGCGCGTCAAGGTAGTGCCGGCCGGTGGCCTCGAGCCGCGCCGCCAGCCGCCGGGCGACGGCCGGGTCCATGGTCGCCGAGGAGACGAACACCGCGCCCTCCGGCATCGCCGCCGCGGCGCCGGCCTCGCCGAACAGCACGGCCTCGGTCTGGGCGGCGTTGACGACGACGCAGATCACGACGCTCGCGCCCTCCGCCGCTTCGGCCGGGCTCGCCGTGCCGCGCCCGCCGGCCGCCGAGAAGCGGGCGACCGCCTCGGGGTTCACGTCGCAGGCCGCGACCGTGAAGCCGGCCCGCAGCAGCGAGGCCGCCATGCCGAAGCCCATCGAGCCGAGGCCGATCACCGCGGCGTGCCGGGCGGAGGAGGGTGCTGTCATCGGGGATGTCCGGTCGGGGATCTGCGGAAGGTGCGCCGGTTTCAGCGGTTCACGAGGCGCTTGGGCGTCACGAAGGTCGCGACCGAGCCGAGCACCAGCATGGCGGCGAGCGCGTACATGCCGGTGGCGGTGTTGCCGCTGTAGTCCTTCAGGGCGCCGATCACGTAGGGGCTGGCGAAGCCCGCGAGGTTGCCCACCGAGTTAATCAGCGCGACGCCGGCGGCGGCGCCCGCCCCCGACAGGAACGCGGTCGGCATCGACCAGAACAGCGGCGCGCAGGTGAGCACCCCGCCCGCGGCGATCGAGAGCGCCATGATCGCGATCACCGTGCTGCCGGCGGTGGCGGCGACGACGAAGCCGACCGCGCCGCAGAGCGCGGGCACGATCAGGTGCCAGCGGCGCTCGCGCATCCGGTCGGCGCTGCGCCCGAGCAGGATCATCACGAACACCGCGAACAGGAACGGGATCGCGCTGATCAGGCCGATGTTGAGGTTGCCCTGCACGCCGGTGGCTTTCACCAGCGTCGGCATCCAGAAGGTCAGGCCGTACTGGCCCGTGACGAAGCAGAAGTAGATGAAGCTCATGAACCAGACGCGGCCGTTGCGGAACACGGTCGCGATCGAGTGCGGGCTCGTCTCCTTGCCGACGTTGTCGGCGGCGATGTCGCGCTCGATCACCGCTTTCTCGGGGTCGGTCAGCCACTTGGCCTCCGAGGCCCGGTTGTCGAGGTAGAAGAACACCGCGATGCCGACCAGCACCGCCGGCACCGCCTCGATCACGAACATCCACTGCCAGCCGGCGAGCCCGTGGGCGCCGTTGAAGGCATCCATGATCCAGCCCGAGAGCGGGTTGCCGAAGATGCCCGAGACGGGGATCGCGGCCATGAACACGGCGATGACCTTGGCCCGGCGATGCGCCGGGAACCAGGCCGTCGTGTAGAGGATCACGCCCGGGTAGAAGCCCGCCTCGGCCAGCCCGAGCAGGAAGCGCATGACGTAGAAGGTCGTGGCGGAGTTCACGAACAGGAACGCACCCGAGATGATCCCCCAGGTGACCATGATCCGGGCGATCCAGATCCGCGCGCCGACCCGGTGGAGGATCACGTTCGAGGGCACCTCGAACAGGAAGTAGCCGACGAAGAACACGCCCGCGCCGAAGCCGTAGACCGTCTCGCTGAAGCCGAGGTCCTGGGACATCTGCAGCTTGGCGAAGCCGACGTTGACCCGGTCGAGGTAGGCGACGACGTAGCAGAGCATCAGGAACGGCACGAGGCGCCAGAACACCTTGGTATAGGTCTGCTCGACGAAGTCCTTCGACGGCACGGCGCTGCCCGGCAGCACGGCGGCTGGTGAACTCATGGCGTCCTCCGTCGCCGACGTCTTGGCGTGCCGGCGTTCTGCTTGGTTCCGCACCGTTTCCCGGCGCTTGAAACCTGCCTATCTCAGTTTGGCAGCGCTGCCAATCAGCTTGCGGGTGACAGCGATGCTCGATATGTCGCTGAGCGCATCGCCACGCGAAGGGTCTCCATGAACCTGCATCGGCGCCTCGTGACGCTGGCGGACGTCGCCCGGGAATCGGGATTCGGCGAGAGCACGGTCTCGCGGGTGCTGCGCAACCAGGGCTCGTTCTCGAAGCGCACCGCAGACCGGGTGGCCGCGGCCGTGGTCGAGCTCGGCTACGTGCCGAACCGGCTGGCCGGGTCGCTCGCGGGCAACGCGACGTCGGCCGGCTCGCAGCTCGTCGGCATCGTGATCCCGTCGCTCGCCAACATCGTCTTCCCCGACCTGCTGCGCGGGCTGACGGGGGCGCTCGACCGCACCGGCTTCCAGAGCGTGATCGGCGTCTCCGACTACGATCCCGACCGCGAGGAGGCGCTGGTCGGCGCGCTGCTGTCGTGGCGCCCGGCCGGCCTCGTCGTCACCGGGGTGGAGCACAATCCCGGCACCGTCGCGCTCCTGCGCGCCGCCGGGATCCGCGTGGTCGAGATGATCGACACCGACGGGCCGGGCCTCGACCTCGTCGTCGGCTTCTCCAACCGGGCGGTCGGCGAGGCGAGCGCCGCGCACCTGCTCGGGCGGGGCTACCGCCGCATCGGCTATGTCGGCCACGACATTCTGCGCGACCTCCGGGCGGGCAAGCGGCTCGCCGGCTTCGAGGCGGCCCTGAACGGCGCCGGGCACGGGCTGATCGACCGCGAGATCGTCGCCGAGCCGTCCTCCGCGGCGGCCGGGCGGGCGGCGCTGGACCGGCTGCTCGACCGCACGCCGGACCTCGACGCCGTCTACTTCTCCAACGACGACATGGCGCTCGGCGGCTACTTCTGCTGCCTGGCGCGCGGCTGGTCGATCCCGCACCGCCTCGCTTTGTTCGGCTACAACGGCCTCGACATCACCGCGGCGATGCCGCAGCCGCTCTCGACCATCCGCACGCCGCGACTGCGGATCGGCGCGGTCGCCGCCGAGCGCCTGGCGGCCGGCGGCCCGGCCGAGACGATCGACCTCGGCTTCGAACTGATGGAAGGCGCGACCGCATGAGTCAGGCCCAATGAGCGAATCCACCCTGCGCGAAAGCATCTGCCGCTACGGGCGCTCGCTATTCGAGCGCGGGCTGACGCCGGGCTCCTCGGGCAACATCTCCCTTCGGCTCGATGACGGGGGCTGGCTGGTGACCCCGACCAACGCCTCGCTCGGCTTCCTCGACCCGGCCCGGATCTCGCGTCTAGACGCGACGGGACGGGTGGTCTCCGGCGACACGCCGACGAAGGAGATCCCGCTCCACACCGCGCTCTACGAGAGCCGCGCCGAGGCGCGCGCCATCGTCCACCTGCACTCGACGCACGCGGTCGCGGTGTCGATGCTGCCCGAGATCGACCCGAAGGCGGTGCTGCCGCCGCTGACGCCGTACTACCTGATGCGCACCGGCGGCACGGCGCTGGTCCCGTACTACCGCCCCGGCGACCCGGGCGTCGCCGACGCGATCCGGGGCCTGGCGGGGAAGTACAGTTCGGTGCTGCTCGCCAACCACGGCCCGGTCGTCGCCGGCGCGAGCCTGGAGGCCGCGGTCTTTGCCACCGAGGAGCTCGAGGAGACGGCCAAGCTCTACCTGCTCCTGCGCAACCTCAACCCGCGCCATCTCAGCCCCGCCCAGGTCGCCGACCTCGTCCAGCATTTCGGGCTGACGTTGCCGGAGCACGAGGGGGAGGGACACGGATGCTCCTGACGCGGCGCGGCGCCGGTCCTGACGCGACCATACCTTCAGGCGCTGCGAGCCCGATCGGGATGGGCCGTGACGAGGCGTCCGACCTCGTCGCGCTCGACCAGCCACACGGTGCGGATCCAGGGTTCGCGTCCCGACGGCGTCGCGATCGGACCGATGCAGGCGATCACCCGCCGATCCGGCGATGTCGGCGTGACCATGCGAACGGATGCGCGCAGGGCCTGCAGAAACAGCGCATCCGCGAATTCGGTCGTCCGCTCGCGGCTGAATCCGAAGCCGAGGAAGAAGCGGGCCTTCGATCCGCCTTGCGGATGATCGGGATTGAGAAGGTATCTGGCGATCTTGTCGCCCGGAATGGCAAGGTTCTGCGGGAGCGACGATCCGCTCATCGAAGAGCGGTCGGCGTCGCATGCGTCAGGATCGTTGCCGGCACGGTGGCCAGCGCGCCGTCCGGCTCCGAGAACTCGACGATGCAATCCGGGCTGTCGGTCCAGACGCCGACGACGGTTCCTGCACGCCCCGCCGGGATCGTCTCGCCGTCATGCGAGCGGGCCGGCTCGAGCAGCACCACGGTATCGAGGTCCCGGAAGCCGGGCTCGTCCTTGCGCAGCAGATAAACGACCTCGACGGACATGACGGAAGCATATGGTGGGGCGCACCGTTCGTCCACGCCCGACGGTGCTGCCCGCTGGCACGCGGGCGAAAACCTCAATCCTTCGCCAGCATCGACCGCCCGATCGAGAACACCCGGCCGTCGCCGAGGAGATGCGCCGTGAACCCCGCCGAGAACAGCGGCTCGAACGCCGCGTCGCGGACGTTGAGGCCACCGGCATAGGCGCCGAAGGCCGGCATCACCAGGCGGGTGCCGTCGGTGACGAAGCAGCGGCGGCGCACCGCGCGTCCGCGCATCGCGACCTTGCCGCACGGGTGGAGGTGGCCGG
>NZ_VRUV01000277.1:0-6102 GCF_008039455.1 Methylobacterium sp. WL116 | reverse complement strand
CCCCGGTCACCCTGCGCCCGAAGGCCCGCACCGGCCTAGCGCCCCGCGTCCTTCTCGTTGGCGCCTCGACCGGCGGCCCCCGGGCGGTCGGCGAGATGCTCGAGAAGATCGGCGCGGCGACGCTGCGCCGGCTGCCGATCCTGATCGTCCAGCACATGCCGCCGATCTTCACCGCGGTCTTCGCCGAGCACCTCGCCACCCGCACCGGACTCGTCGCGGCCGAGGGCAAGGCCGACGAACGGCTCGAGCCTGGGCGGATCTACGTCGCGCCGGGCGGGCGCCACATGGGCCTGACGGGGGGCGCCGGCCGAGAGCCGGTGATCCGCCTCGACGACGGACCGCCGGTGAACTTCTGCCGGCCGGCCGTCGACGTCCTGTTCAAGGACGCCGCCGCCCTGTTCGGGGGCGCCACCCTCTCCGTCGTGCTCACCGGCATGGGCTCGGACGGCACCCACGGCGCCCGCGCGCTGTGCGAGGCCGGCGGCGCCGTGCTCGCACAGGACGAGGCGACGAGCACCGTCTGGGGCATGCCCGGCAGCATCGCCAAGGCAGGGCTGGCCCAGGCCATCCTGCCGCTTCCCGAGATCGGCCCTGCGCTGCGCGCCATGATCACGGGACAGGCGGCATGACCGAGCTCGAATTCGATTTCCTGCGCGCCTACCTCAAGCAGCGCTCCGGCCTCGCGCTCACCCCCGAGAAGCGCTACCTCGTCGAGAGCCGGCTCACCCCCGTCTGCCGCCGCTTCGGCCTCGCCACGCTGCGCGACCTCGTCGGCACCTTGAAGATCTCGCGCGATTCGTCGATCGAGAAGGCGGTCGTCGAAGCGATGACCACCAACGAGACCTTCTTCTTCCGCGATCGGACGCCGTTCGATCTGTTCCGCGACGTGCTGCTGCCTCAGGCGATGGCGCGCCGTGCCGGCCAGCGCCGGCTGCGCATCTGGTGCGCGGCGGCCTCGACCGGCCAGGAGCCGTATTCGCTCGCGATCCTGCTGCAGGAAGCTGGCGCCAAGCTTGCCGGCTGGCAGGTCGAGATCGTCGCGACGGACCTGTCCACCGAGGTGATCGAGAAGGGCAAGCTCGGGCTCTACAGCCATTTCGAGGTGCAGCGCGGGCTGCCCGTGCAGTGGCTGCTGAAGTACTTCACCCAGATCGGCGAGCAGTGGCAGATCGCCCCGGCCCTGCGCGCGATGATCGATTACCGGCCGCTCAATCTGCTCAACGGCTTCGAGGCGCTCGGCTCCTTCGACGTGATCTACTGCCGCAACGTGCTGATCTACTTCGATACGCCGACCAAGGCCGACATCCTCGGGCGGCTCGCCGAACGGCTCGCACCCGAAGGCGCGCTTCTTCTCGGTGCGGCCGAGACGGTGATCGGCCTGACCGACCGGCTGAGCCCGAACCCGCAGCACCGCGGCCTCTACGGCGTGGCGCAACCGGCCCTGCGCACGGCGCCTCCGCTCCCCGCCGCGTTCCCGCAATTGCGGGTCGCCGCCCGCTGACTCGGGCGAGCATCACAGTACGATTTACGATGCGGGAAGAGGGGGGAACGGCCGCTCGGCGCCGCTGGAAACATACCGAAACATTAAGGCGAACAGATCCTTAACCGCGGCGTGGGCACTTTGCACACGGACCCGCGGCCGGGCGTTTCCGGCAGCTTCACGGGAAAGCCGCCCATGAGTTCGATCTCCAGCACCACCGCCTCGCAGATCCAGGCGCCGCAGCGCCCGGCGCACGCCCACAAGAACCGGGTCGCCTCCGAGATCGACAGCGAGGCCTCGGCCGGCACCATCTCCGCGACCGACGCCACCGCGCTCACCAGCGCCCTCGACTCGATCGACGCCAGCCTCAAGTCCGGCGAAACCGCGAACGGTGCCGCGTCGGCATCGTCGAGCACCGCCGCCGCGTCGCGGCTCGACCCCTCCCAGATCAAGAGCCGCATCGACGGCCTGATCGCCGACCAGGTCACCAACGGAACGCTGACCAGCGACCAGGCGGCGACGTTGACGTCGCTGTTCGCCAAGGGAGGCGCGAAAGGCGAGGCAAAGGATGGCGGGGTCGGCGGTGCGGGCGGCCCGCCCCCGGGACCGCCCCTCGGCGCGGCGCCGGACGGCAACGACCTTTCCGATGCGTCGAGCGCGGATCCCGACGCCTCGGCCTCGGGCAGCACCAGCACCGCGTCGACGAGCGATCTGCTGGCGAGCTTCATCAAGCAACTCCAATCGACGCAGGCGAGCGCGACCGGCTACGCGTCGAGCGGGTCTTCCAGCACGAGCAGCAACGCCTCGGCCCTCGTGTTCGACTTTCGCAGCTGAGCCGCCTCGGCGCGCGCGGTGTCGCCATCCTCGGGGCGAGCGAGCCGGCACCGCGTCCTCGCCCAGCACATCGTCCGTCCCCGGCGATGCCGCGAGACAACCGCCGGCCTCAGCAGGTAGGACGCGGTCTCGACGCGAAGCGAGCAGGAGACATTCGATGACGGCAAGGCCGAAGGTCGCGTTCATCGGCACCGGCGGGACGATCTCGTCGCTCGGTCGCGATTCCCTCGACATCCTCGACTACACCGCGACCGGGAACCGCCTGGAGGCGCAGGCGATCCTCGATGCCGTGCCGGAGGTGCGCGCGATCGCCGAGATGGTGCCGGTCGCCTTCCGCGCCGTGCCGAGCCCGGCGATCGGCTTCGCGGAATGGCGCGACCTGGCGACGACCTGCGAACGCCTTGTCGCGGAGCATCGCGACCTCGCCGGCATCGTCATCGGGCACGGCACCGCCACCCTCGAGGAGACCGCCTACGCCCTGAGCCTGACGCTCACCGTCGACGTCCCGGTGGTGCTCGTCGGGTCGCAGCGGCCGATAAGCGCCCTGTCGAGCGATGCCGGGCTCAACCTCGTCGCGGCGATCCGCACGGCGGCGTCGGCGCAGTCCCGCGGGCGCGGCGTCCTCGTCGTCCTCAACGACGAGATCCAGGCGGCACGCGAGGTGACCAAGACCTCGGTCGCCCGGCTTCAGACCTTCCGGACGCCGGATTTCGGGGTGCTCGGCCACGTCGACGGCGCCTCGGTGCAGTACTACCGCCGCTCGGAGCGGAGCCACGCTCCGGGAACGCCCTTCGACATCCGCGCGCTCGATGCGCTGCCGCGGGTCGACGTGTCCTACGGCTATGCCGACGCGGACGGCACGGCGGTGCGGGCCTTCCTCGCGGCCGGAGCGCAGGGCATCGTCTCGGCGGGGCTGGCGCCGGGCATGACGCCGCCGCGCGAAGCCGACGCCCTCGAGCAGGCGGCCGCCGCCGGGATCGTCGTGGTGCAGTCGACCCGGGCGGGCAGCGGCGTCGTCCCGCTCACCACCCGCCTGAGGGAGCGCGGCATCCTCAGCGCCGACAACCTGACGCCGCAGAAGGCCCGCATCCTGCTCGCGCTCGCCCTGACGGTGACGCGCGAGCCCGCGGAGATCGCGCGGATGTTCGCCACCTACTGAGACGCGTCGGGACGGGCCGAAACCCGATTTCGGCCTCCGCCATCGACAAGGATCGGTGGGTGGAGCAAGACGGTGCCATGGCAATGGCGGCATCATCCATCGTCTCCCTCTCCGGGCCGGAACGCGAGCGCATCGCCGCGTACCTGGCCGAGATCGCCTGCGCCGCCGGCGAGATCCTGCTCGGCCACCACGGCAACGACTGCCCGCACGTGCTCAAGGTGGACGGCTCGCCCTCAAGCCATGCCGACCTCGAGGCCGAGCAGCTGATCCTGGCCAAGCTCCTGGAACGGTTCCCGGCGATCCCGGTGGTGGCCGAGGAGACCTGCCACGACGTGCCGCCCGCCGACCGGTTCTTCCTGGTCGACCCCCTGGACGGCACCCGCGACTTCCTCGCCGGCAGCCCGGAATTCGCCGTGTGCATCGCCCTGATCCAGGGCAACCGCCCGGTCGCCGCGGCGCTGGCCGCGCCGGGCGTCGGCCGCGTCTGGCACGCGGGTGTCGCCGCGCACGAGGCGCCGATCGAGGCCGGCCGCCCCGGGCCCTCTCGCGCCGTCCGAACCCGGCCCGAGCCGCGGGACGGGCTGACCGCGCTCGGCAGCCGGCGCCACGGCGATTCCGAGACCGAGGCCTGCCTCGACGCGCTCGGCGTGACATCGCGCCGCGCGGCCGGCTCGGCCCTCAAGTTCGCGCTGATCGCCTCGGGCGAGGCCGACCTTTACGTCCGCTGCGGACCGACCATGGAATGGGACACCGCGGCCGGCGACCACATCCTGACCGCCGCCGGCGGCCGTGTCGTCACCCCCACCGGCCGGCCGATCATCTACGGCCGGCACGCGATGGCCTATCGCAACGGCCCGTTCGCGGCGCTGGGCGATCCGGCGCTCGCCGCCCGGGTCGCGCTTCCCGATCGCGGGCCGATCCTGCGGCCGCGGGAGGGCGCGGCGGTGACGCGGCTCACTCCCGTCCTCCGTCCGTGAGCGGCTGCAGGCTCGGCCAGGACGCCTCCGCCCGCTCCGCCAGCTTGGGGTCCGCCAGCACCCGGTCCCGTCGCTCGGCGTTGCGGAACAGGTAGAGGCGCTCCTCGATCACCGCGAAGACCAGCGGATCGGCGTCGACCAGCCGTCCATCGAGGATGCCGACGACGTCGTATCCGCCCAGCCGCGGCGTGTAGACGGCAGGGTCGCGCAGGTAGGCGGCGCGGTTGGCGGCACCGGCGAAGCGCCAGGTCCTGCCGCCGCCGGAAGCCTCGAACGCGGACGAGCCCGCCCGCGGGCCCTTCGGCAGGAAGTAGCTCACCGGGTCGAAGCCCGAGAGCGCGAGCGGGCCGGCGACAGGCGTCTGTCCGATCGCCGGCTCCGCGAGGCCCGCCAGGACGAGGATGGCGCAGTCACGCCGCGTTAACCACATCGTGTCCACCTATCCCTCAGCTCGCGCCCGGATCGACCGCCGTGCGCTCCGGCGGCAGGTCTGCCGCATGTCCTTGGGGGCGGACGCAAGCCATCGTCCAGGTGCGCATCCAAGTCCAGGCGCGCGATCGCGTCCCATGGCGGCGCCGCCTTCAGCGGATCGAGGAGGAACCATGACCATGCCCGATTCCCCCCGCACGGCCACCCTGCGGCAGGACGCGTCGACACGCCGCCGCGCCCTGGCCGGCCTGAGCTCGGCCGGGCTCCTCGCCTTGTCGGCGGCCGCGTTCGGCGTTTCCCGGAGCGTGCCGGCCTCCGCCCGCGGCGTCGAGGATCCCGGCGCGCCGGAGACCTTCCGGCCGCGCGAGATCGTCGATTCCGGCCACAAGTTCTTCGGCAGCGTCTCGCGCGGGCTGGCGCTCACGGTGCAGGAGGCGACCAAGCGCTGGGGCGAGCCCAACGGCTACATCCTCGGCCAGGAAGCCTCCGGCGCCATCGTCGGCGGCGTCCGGTACGGCGAGGGCACGCTCTACACCCGCAATGCGGGCCAGCGCCGGATCTACTGGCAGGGCCCGACCCTCGGCTTCGACATCGGCGGCGACGGCGACCGCACCATGATGCTGGTCTACAACCTGCCGGCGGTGAATGGGATCTACCGCCGCTTCGGCGGGGTCGACGGCTCGGCCTACTTCGTCGGCGGCTTCGGCATGACGGCGGTGACCAACGACGGCATCGTCGTGGTTCCGATCCGGACCGGCGTCGGCGCCCGCCTCGGCATCAACGTCGGCTATCTGAAGTTCACCGGCACGCCGACCTGGAACCCGTTCTGACGCGACCGAATCTCGACTTCGCGCCCGCGCGCAAAACCGGTTAGACTGCGCGTCAGCTTCGGCCGGGCATGCTCGGCCCACGGGCACGGCATCCGGGTTCAGCCCCGGTGTCCGGGCTCGTTCTGCGTGTGGTCGCATCGTCGCACGAGCGGGCAGGGTCCGGTCTTGCGGCGGCGCTCAAGGGATCGAGTTCGCCCGCGTGATCGAAACCGTAATGGTCTTCGCCCTCGGCTTCCTGGTGGCGATCCTGTGCGCGCTGCTGGCGCTGCCCGCCGTGAACGTGCGCGCCAGCCCGCGCGAGATCGTCGATTCCGGCCACAAGTTCTTCGGCAGCGTCTCGCGCGGCCGGAAGGTCTCCGGCGCGCCGGGATCCTCGACGCCGCGGGCGGAGGC